>DASWYH010000558.1:0-2505 GCA_036405095.1 Gemmata sp.
GACGCACGGTAAATGCGTCGGCCGACTTCCGGCCCTTCTCCAGAGCCCGCCGCTCCTCGTCGCTGAGGACGCGGACGAAGGTTCGTGCCTTGTTCATGCCGGTAGGATACGACCCCTCCTAGATTCGAAAACCGTCAGCACTGAACCCGCAGTAAGTCTTACCTGGGCCGAGCGTGACGGGCTGCGGCAAGCGGAACTCCAGCGTCATCGCCAGCCCGCTGTTGAGGGCCACCGCACCGTCGCCCCCGGTCAACTCGAACGTCTATACGTTCGAGTCCCCGCCGACGTACACGGTCACTTCGTTCTTGCTCGTGTTGATGAGTTGGAGCACGAGATCGACTGCTTGCGGCTTCGGCGTTTGGCTGGGCTTGCCGTCTTTCTGTGCCTTGGCAATCTCTTCGAGGGACTTCTTGTAATCGGCAGGCGTCTTCCCGCCCCCATCGAACTTGTACTTATCCGTTTTCGCGATCAACTTCAGGGTGACAGGGCTTTCTGGCTTCTGGTCCTCAGCCAACACGGGGGCTGTGAACGCGACCAGCGCGACAGCGGCTACCGACCACTTCATTTGTGGCACTCCACGCAGAGGATCTGGCGACACAAACCAGACGACACAGCACGGCGAACAGATTGTTTCGCGAGGACCGCGGTCGGCCCCCGCCGCTTCGCCTCCGTTTTGTGCTGTGGATCAGCCGATTTGCTTCGCCCGCTGCGGTTGCCGTGCGAGCGGGAGCCGCGGTTCCGGGGAACCCTTCACCCCAGCGCGACGAACGGTTCACTGGTCACGTGCCGCTGGCCCCAACCGGTGTCGTCACGAACCGGGAAGTCGCTGCGGAAGTGCGTCCCCCGCGATTCCTCGCGCGCGAGGGCCGCGGCGATCATCAGCCGGGCGACGGTGAGCAAGTTCTGAAGCTCCCAGCCGGCCTTCCCGTCGAACTCGCGGGAGAGCGCGTAGCGGCACCAGAATCGTAAATCCTCTTTTGCTTCGAGCAGCCGGGACCGTTCGCGCACGATGCCCATCTTCCGCACCATCAGGCTCCGGAGCGAGGCCAACAGGTCGGCGAGGTCGAGCCGGGCGTCGTCTTCCATCACCGGGATCGCCGAGCGCAAGGGAAAGGCGGTCAGGTCGCGGGGCATCCGGCGCACGGCCTCCGCCGCCCCGCGCCCGCAGAGGGTGCCGTACACCAGACCTTCGATGAGGCTGTTGGACGCGAGCCGGTTCGCGCCGTGCAGGCCGGTGGAGGTCACCTCGCCCGCGGCCCACAGCCCCGGAACCGTCGTGCGGCCTTGCATGTCCACGGTGACGCCTCCCAGCATGTAGTGCGCACCCGGGCGCACGGGGATGCGGTCCTTCGTGATGTCCAGGCCGAAGCTCTTGCACACCCGGTTGATGCCCGGGAACCGGTGCAGCACCAGTTCGGGGCTGAGGTGCGAGAGGTCGAGATACACGTTCGGGTGCTGGGTGCGCTCCATCGTGCGGAAGATCGCCCGCGCCACCACGTCGCGGGGCGCGAGTTCGTGGCGCGGGTCGTCCTGGAGCATGAACCGGGAGCCGGCCACGTCCCGCAGGTAGGCGCCCTCGCCGCGCACGGCTTCGCTGATCAGATACCGGGCGGAACCCGCGACGTAGAGCACGGTGGGGTGGAACTGCATGAACTCCATGTCCCGCAGCTCGGCCCCCGCGCGGTAGGCCGCCGCCATCCCGTCGCCGGTCGCGACCGGCGGGTTGGTCGTTTCGCGGTACACCATCCCGCACCCGCCGGACGCAAGAATGACCTGTTTCGCCCAGATCAGGAACTTTCCCATCCCGTTGCGCGCCACCACCGCGCCGCAACACGCGCCCTCGTGGGTGAGCAGGTCGATGGTGAACGTGTCGTCCCAGATCCGGACGTTCGGCCGGGTGCGCGCGTAAGCGATGGTGGCGCGCATCATCTCGAACCCGGTCGAGTCGCCCAGCGCGTGAACGATCCGGCGGTGACTGTGCCCGCCCTCGCGGGTGAGTGCGAGCTGGCCGTTCTCCTCGTCGAACTTGGTGCCGAAAGCGATCAGGTTCTCGATCTGGTGCGGGGCCTCGTGAACGACCCGTTCCACAACGGCGCGGTCGCATAGCCCGTCCCCGGCGACGAGCGTGTCTTCGACGTGGTTCTCGAAAGTGTCTTCGGGGGCGCGCACGCCCGCGATCCCGCCTTGAGCGTAGGAGCTGTTGCTCTCCGTGACCCGGTCTTTCGTGACCACCAAAACTGAAAGGTCCGGCGGCACTTCCAGCGCGGCACGGAGCCCGGCGATTCCGGCCCCGATGACCAACACGTCGGTGAACCGGTGGAAGGTGTCGCGCGCGTCGAAGGAGACCAAGTAGCGGTTCGCAGCGGACATAAGAGAACCCGTGACGCGGGCGTGAAGAATTTCCGTTAGCGTAGGGGAACTGGGAAGTTGTGTCTTTCGTCTCGCAATTGCGCGGCTCGGGGCGGTTCAGCGACGTGAGCCATGAAGGTTCGGGGCGGGGCGAAT
>DASWYH010000559.1:0-4135 GCA_036405095.1 Gemmata sp.
AAGGTGGCCGGGGCCGAACTCGGCGCGCTGCTCCCCACCGACGCGCCCCTCACTGCGGACCAGCGGACCGCGACCGCGGCCCTGTTCACCCGGCTCGCGACTGCACTTGAGGAGATCGCCAAATGAGCACCGACCCGAAACCGAAGTGGTACGCGCCGTACATCCCGTGGCTGATCCGCCTCGTGATCGCCGTGGTGAGCGCGTTCGGCACCTACCTCGCGATCCCGCCCGCGGTGATCGAGGTCATCAAGGAAGTGCCGGTGCCGGTCGCGCAGGCCGACCCGGTCCCCGCACCGGCGCCCGACGACGCGCGGTTCGCCACCGGGTGGGTGGACGATCCGGGGGCCGTGGCGGCGGTCGCGGCGACGCTCCCGCACCCGGTGTTCGCGCGCACCCCGGCGGGGGCCGCGGACACGGTCCCGGACCGCGCGTACCTGTGGGACGCGGCGAAGGCGGCGCTGGGGCGCCACGTGCCGGCCCGGGACCAGGGGGGCGTGGGCTCGTGCGTGTCGTTCGGGGCCGCGTGCGCGGTGGAGTACTCGGAGTGCGTGGCGGTCGTCGCGGCCCGGGCCGCCGGGCATCAGGTGCCCGCGTTCCAGGACATCGCGCAGGAGGTCATTTATGGCGGGTCTCGCGTGCAGATCGGGGGCGGGCGGATTCGGGGGGACGGGAGCGTGGGCGCGTGGGCCGCGCAGTGGTGTCAGCGGTACGGGAGCGTGCCCCGGGGCCGGTACGACGGCTACGACCTGACCCGGTACAGCGAATCGACCTGCCGCAGCTTCGGCAATGGGGGGTGCCCGGCCGCGCTGGTCCCGGTCGCCAAGCGGGCGCCCACCCAGTCCATTTCGCAGGTGAAGACCGCCGACGAGGCCCGCAAGGCGCTGGCGGCCGGGTATCCGGTGACGGTGGCCTCGGACGTGGGGTTCGGGACCCGCGGCCCGTATGTGCGGAACGCCAAGGGCCAGCTCCGGGCGTCCGGCTCGTGGGCGCACCAGATGTGCCTGATCGGGTTCGACAAGGCAAGCGGGTTCTACTGCATGAACTCGTGGGGGCCGGCGTGGGTGAGCGGGCCGACCGGCCCGGGCGATCCGCCCCCGGGCGGGTTCTGGATCGATGAGCCCACGGTGGCCCGGATGCTGGGTCAGGGCGATTCGTGGGCGTTCGGGGACCAGGTGGGGTTCCCCGGGCGCGCCCTGGACTGGTTCGTGAACCGCACGCCCCCGCGCCGCACCCGTGAGCCGTTGGAGCGGTTCGCGCTCGCGCCGTAACTGCTTCGCTTCGCCCGTCCCTAATCGAGAGGTGCTTGAAATGGTCCGCTCCGGTCTGATCTTCTGCGCGGTGCTGCTGGCAACTGTGCCCGCCCTCCGGGCCGACGACGTACACGCGGCCCGCGACCGCAAGGCCCGTGCCGCACTCGCGCTGGCGTCCGCCGGGCCGTCCGCAGTGGTCGCGCCGGCGCCCCGGCCGGTCGTGCCGAAGGACTACGCCACCGGGTATCGGGCGGCGGCGGCAGCCGAGAAGCCGCTGGTGGTGTTCGTGGGGTGCGCGGGACACGACGCGCCCGGCGCGGTGGTGTCGTATGTGGCCCAGCTCGCGGACGTGAAGGGGCCGGCGGTGGTCGTCGGGTTCCCCGTGGGGGACCGGCTGTTCATCCACGCGACCATGTCGTGCCCGGTCGGGGAGGCGCAGCTTCAACAGGCGATCCGGGCCGCCACGAAGAAGATCAATGACCCGGCCCCGAAGGAGCTGCCCGCCCCCCGACCCCTGAACTGGGACGTGCGCGCCGACCCGCCCGCGCTCAAGGGTGGGTGCGGGCCGTCGTGTGCGTGTGCCGGCGCCCGTGTGAAGCCCGACCCGCGCGATTCCCTGGCCCGGGTTCGTAAAGGCACCGCGCAGGGCTCGGGGACGGTGGTTCACAACGGGGAAGGGTGGTCACTGGTGCTCACGGCGGCGCACGTGGTGGACGGCCCCGGGGCGCTGACGGCCCGCGTGGGTGGGCGGACGGTGTCCGCGCAGCTCGTGGACGCGGACCAGGAGGCGGACCTCGCGGTGCTGCTGGTCCCGGGTGACTTCCCGGCCGTCCGGTTAGCGGAGGCCGACGTGTCGGACGGGGCCGAGGTGGTGATGTACGGGATGACCTCGGTGCTCACCCGGGGCACCGTGTCGGGCCGGGCCGTGCTCAACGGGTCGGAGAACCTGAGCTACGCCACGCACGCCGACAGTGACAGCGGGGACTCGGGCGCCGGGGTGTTCCACGAGGGCCGACTGTGTGGAGTCCATTTGGGCAAGATGGACACCGGGGCCGGGGCCACGCCGCGGGCCGCGGCCCCGGGTCCGGTGCGCGCGTTCCTGAAGCGCGTGTTGAGCAAGGATGTGAAGGCGGCGCCGGTGCTGGTTGCACCCAAGGGGGACGCGCCGGGGACGTTGCGGACCGCGTCCGGGCGGCTGCTCGTGCCGACCGGGAACGGCACCTACCGTTACGCCGATGAGGCACCGGCGAAGGTGCTCCCGGCTCCGAGTTGCCCGAACGGCCGCTGCCCGTTGCAGCGCTGAGGGCTGCCCCGTTTCGCCGCGAGAGGTTCGTCATGATCGTGTACCACTTCGCCGCGTGGGTGTTCTGGTGGGCCGTCCTCGTGCTGACGGTGCCGCTCGTGCCGTTCGGGTGCGAGTGGTGCTTTTATGCCGTCGTCGGGCGCGCGTACCACGCGCACGCGCTCGGCATCGATTAACCGGCCCGGTTTGTCGTTTCCCGGGTGGCGCTGCGCCACCCGGGGAACTTCGGGTAGAAGATCACGGGTTTGTGCTCTTTTCCCTTCTCGAAGGTGCCTCATGCTCAAGTACCACGTTGAACTGAAGATCTTCGACCCCGACGCGCCGCCGGCCGGGTTCGGTCCCCCGCGCACCGACGCGCCGGAGCCGGTCGCGGACGCCGTCGGCCCGACGCCCCGCGCCTTCGCCGGGACCGCGCCACTCACCCTCCGCCGGCAACCCGTCCGGGACCGCGTGCGCGCCGGGCTGATTCGCGCGATCGTGGCGGCGGCCCCGGCGCCCGTCTCCGACGAGCAGGTTAACGAGGTCATCGACGAGGTGACGAGCGAGCGCCCGCTGCTCGACTGGCTCACCGGCGGCGGGCTCGAAAAGCTGATCGCGCTCGTTCTGGACCTGCTCAAGCTCGCGGCGTAAGGGCACCACCCCGACGGATCACTTCTTTGCGCGCGGAACCGCGGAACGCGGGTTCAAATTCTCTTGCGTCCACCGCGCCCGCGCGTTGAAATCGTGGCTGTGTTATTGTGTTTGGCTGGGACCGCGGGCCTCTGGCCCGCATCTTGCGAGGCGCGCGGTGTCGGTTCCAGGGTGAACCGTCAACCGACACCGCCGCAAGCCTGCGGGGCGTGGGTTGCGCTCCCGTCGAACCGTGTTGCCACGTTCACCCGTACCCGGCGGCGTGCCGTGCGTCACAAACGTCAAGCCCGCGGTCCCGAGTGTACCGCACCGCCCGCGGATCAAAGCCCATGCCCTCGCCACAAGTTGAAGCCATTCTCGCGGATTACCGGAAGAACCCCGGTCCGGTCTTCGAACTGCCCTGCGATCTCTCTGACGCCGATCTCGCCGCGCTCGCCGCATCTGGGGGCTTCGCCGAGGTACAGGAGCTGCGCGTTCAGGGCAGCCGTGATGGCGACTGGACCGCGGGCCGGTTCGCGGCCTTCGCGGCCTCGCTTCCCGAACTCGCGAAACTGAATCTCTCGTACTCTTTCGAGTTGACGGACGCGGGTGTGAAGGCAATGGCGGAGCGACTTACCAACCTCACTACACTCAACCTTCGCGACTGCGTCAGGGTGACAGATGCGGGTGTGGAGGCGGTGGCGGAGCGGCTTACCCACCTCACCACACTCAACCTTCGCGACTGCGCCGGGGTGACGGACGCGGGTGTGGAGGCGGTGGCGGAGCGGCTCACCCACCTCACCACACTCGACCTCCGCTCCTGCACGCAGGTGACAGATGCGGGTGTGAAGGCGGTGGCCGAGGGGCTCACCCACCTCACCACACTCGACCTCTACAACTGCAACAAGGTGACGGACGCGGGTGTGTGTGCGGTGGCCGAGCGGCTCACCCACCTCACCACGCTCTGCTTCAC
>DASWYH010000560.1:0-3469 GCA_036405095.1 Gemmata sp.
CGTTCCCGATCAGGTGCCGCGGGTGCGCCGAGACGGGTTGGTCGGTGAGCGAGCCGTACAGCAGGCACCGGCCGCCGTGCGAGAGCGCCGCGATGATCTGCGAGCCGGTCTCCCCGCCGACGGGGTCGATCGCGTACCGCACGCCGTCCGGCACCAGTTTCCGCACCTGCTCCGGAATCGGTCCGTCCGATTCGACGATGACGTGGTCCGCGCCGAGCTTCTTCAGCTCCTCGACCTGCTCCCGGCGGCGCACCACGTTGATCGTGCGGAACGCCAGTTTGTACCCGAGCCGGATCACCATTTTCCCGAGTTCGCCGCCGGCCGCACTTTGGAGGAGCCACGCGCCCTTCGTGACCTTCAGCACGTCCTGGGTCATGGCGAGCGCGGTTGCCGGGTTCACGAAGAACGTGGCCGCCTGCTCGTCGGTCAGGTCGTCGGGAACGGGGATCACCTGGCGTGCGGACGTGACGGTGTACTCCGCCCAGTTGCCGATGCGGTCGTTGATGACCGCCACCCGCTTCCCTTTGCGGAGCCACCCGAGCACCCCGCCCCCGGTCGCCTCGACGACGCCGACGCCCTCGAACCCGGGCGTCGCCGGGAAGCTCGGCTTCAGCCCGTACGTGCCCTGAACGTACATCAGGTCGGAGGGGTTGATGGGGCTGGCGAGCATCCGGACGAGCACCTCCCCGCGCTTCGGCTGGGGCGCCGGCACGTCGTCCTGAAGGCGCAGCACCTCCGCCGGCGGGCCGACCCGATCGAACACGACACGTTTCACGAGCGCTTTCTCCCGGTGACCACGTACCACTACTGGGATCTGTATAGTGGCCGCGCGCGGCGGGGACCGGGCGGGTGCTATACTGGGGAAATGTTGTTCTCCGAGTTCGTCATCATTTTCTGGCCGGGCGATGCGGGCTGGGTCCTGCTCGCCGAAGTGGTGCTGACCGCCGGCACGCTGCTCGCGGTGCTGCACCTCAAGCGCGAGCCGATGTCGGCCATCGCGTGGTCGCTCACGGTCCTGCTGGTCCCGTTCCTGGGCGCGTTCCTGTTCCTCGTGTTCGGTTACCAGACCATCCACCGGCGGTTACGAAAGCGCCAGGCGCGGAGCAAAAAGTACCGCGAATTTGCCCGCACGAAGGGCGCCTCCGCCGGGGTGCCGGACGCGGTCGGCGTGCTCGCGAAGCTCGGGCAGCACGGGGACGGGTTCCCCGTCAGCGGCGGGAACGCGGTGAAGCTGTACTCGGAGGGCGTCCCGGCGTTCGCGGCGATGCTCGAAGCCATCGGCTCGGCGCGGCACCACGTTCACGCGCAGTTCTTCACCTGCCGGGCCGACGAAACGGGCACACGGTTCATCGACGCGCTGTGCGCGTGCGCCCGGCGCGGGGTGGAGGTGCGGTTCCTGGTGGACTCGGTCGGGTCGTATACGCTGCCGTCGCGGCTGTTGCGACAGGTGCGGCAAGCGGGGGGCCAGGCCGCGACCTTCCTGCCGCTCTCGAACCCGCTCCGGGTGAACCTCCGCAACCACCGCAAGATACTCGTCGTCGACGGGCACACCGGGTTCACGGGCGGGCTGAACATCGCCGACGAGTACCTGAGCAAGAGCCCGAAGTTCGGGTTCTGGCGCGACACGATGTTCCGCCTCCAGGGTCCGGCGGTCGAAGGGTTGCAGCACACGTTTCTGGACGACTGGTACTTCACGACGAACGAGGCGGTCAAGGGGGGGCTGTACACGCCCGCGCACCCCGCACCGAGCGGGGACGTTCTCGCGCAGGTGGTGGTCTCGGGGCCGGACGCCGAGTTCAAAGCGATCCGCGACACCTACGTCGCGGCGGTGCTGCGGGCGCGCGAGCGGGTGTGGATCGCGAGCCCGTACTTTGTGCCGGACGCGGGCTTTCGGGACGCCCTGATCCTCGCGGCCCGGTCGGGTATCGATGTGCGGTACCTGGGCCTGTCGCGGCCGGACAAGTGGCTGCCCTTTCTGGCGGCCCGGTACTACTGGGCGGACATGCTCGAGGCCGGGGTGAAGGTGTACCAGTACCAGCGCGGGATGATGCACAGCAAGTTCGTGCTGATGGACCGGGACTGGGCGTCCGTGGGGTCCGCGAACACCGACAACCGCAGCCTGCTGTTGAACTTCGAGTGCAACTGCCAGTTCTTTGACGCGGGCGTGGTCGAGCAACTCGCAGCCGCGTACCAGACGGACCTGGAGAGCGCCCGGCAGCTCAGCGCCGAAGGGTTCGCGAAGCGCCCGCTGGCGATGCGCCTGATGGAAAACGCCGCGCGCCTGTTCAGCCCGGTCCTTTAATCGGTTCGCGATTCGGCGGCACGGCTGAGGCGCGAGTGGCTGCGCGTGCCATTGCCCGCGCGGCCGGTTCGTTCGGCGACCGGGAGCGGTTCATCAGAAGCGCGACACCGGGCCGCGGTTGGAGCACGGTCGCGGGGCTCCGACCGGGCGACCGGCGACCCGAGGTGCCGTGGACGGATGCCCCGGCGGACCGGCCGCTCCGGCGCGGGATCTCGCGCTTGCGTTTCCGCGCGCGCGGCCGCACAATCAAGTTCTCCCGCCGCCGCTCCTCTCCCCCGCCGAGGGCAACCGTGACGAACTCCCCCTGTGCCGGCCCGCGCCTCTCCCGCCGACAGATGATCCAGGCCGGGGCCGCGTCGTACCTCGGGCTGAGCCTCCCGCAACTGCTCCGCGCGAAGGAGGCACAAAAGGCACGAGCCGCGCGCGCCGATGCGTGCATCGTGATCTTCCTGAACGGCGGCCCGAGTCACCTCGACATGTGGGACCCGAAGCCCGAAGCGCCGCCCGAGGTGAGGGGCGAGTTCAGACCGATCCAGACCAGCGTCCCGGGCGTGTACTTCGGCGAGCACCTCCCGAAGTTCGCGCGCCAAATGGGCCGGTGTACGGTCATCCGCTCGGCGCACCACAGCGTGAACAACGCGCACGCGGCGGCCGTGTACTGTGCCCTCACCGGACACGACCGCGGCGAGATCGGCGGCGGCGCGCGCCCCGACGACTACCCGTGTATCGGCTCCGTGCTGGGCCTCCAGCGCCCACCGGCGGGCGCGGTGCCCGCCCACGTGCTCATGCCGTTCATCACGAAAGAGGGTGCCGGCGGGCCGCCCCAACCGGGGTTCTTCGGCGGCTGGCTCGGCAAACCCAGCGACCCGCTCGCCATCCTGCGGGACCCCAACGCGGCCGATTTCGCGCTCCCCGAGCTCACGCTCGGGCCGGACATCGACCCGTCCCGTTTCGACGCGCGGAAGCAACTCGAAACGCGCCTGGCCGCAGCCCGAAAGGGAGCGTCCGCGGACGACCTCGACGGCATCCGCGCACGGGCCTACGACCTCCTGACGGCGCCCGCGATGCGCGAAGCGGTCCGCATCGACCGCGAGCCGGTCAAAGTGCGCGAGGCCTACGGGCGCAACATCTACGGGCAGAGCGTGCTCCTGGCGCGCCGCCTGATCG
>DASWYH010000561.1:0-3375 GCA_036405095.1 Gemmata sp.
ATCTCGCCCCGCTCGACCAGCGCCTCCGCAACCCCAATCGCCATCTGGGTGTCGTCGGTGTACCAGATCTCCTCTTTTGGGTACGCAATTAGTTGATCGGCGGACGGGAACCGACTGCGGATGGCCTCGGCCGACTGAGCCTCGAACATCCCACCCAGCGCGTCGCCGATGGCGAGACCGAAGAGGCTGCCCTCAAACCGCTGTTTCAGGTTGCTGCCAGCTACTACCATCCGCAGTGCCCTCCGCCGCCGAACATCGAGCTCACCTGCACCGCCATCATCCGATGAGGGGTGCGTCACCAATCAGCGGGCGGTGTCAAGTACAGCGCCGGGTTCGGCCAGCTCACGTCCGCTCATACCACAACTGGATCTGCTTTGGGAGCGAGTGGCCCACGGCTTTCATGGCCGGCGATCCGGCCACGAACCGCCGCAACTCAACCAACTGAGCTGGCGACGCGCACCACTTGCTGGCCCCCGCGCCCGCCTCCGCTCCCGCCTCCGGCGCGTAGCGGAATCGGAGGTTGAGTTGGCGCGGTTCTGACTCCGAGTCGTCGGCCGCCTTGAGTTGTCGCACGATACTCACATCGAACATCGGCCCATCGCCCCATCCGCAATCGTATGTGCCCCACTGGAACAGCAGCATGTCACCGTCCCGGCTCAGGACGCACTGGTCGGCCCGCTCCTCCGCGTAGTACACCAGCATCGCCTCAACGCCGGCGACAGGGAGTAAGGCATTGAGTGACAGTCCAGCGGCTTCCAACCGCTCAAGAAACCGCGTCTTCGCTGCGCCAGCCTTCAACGGCGTTCCTCTGCTTGCCGAACATTGAATTAGATTGCTTTGATAAGAACCGGCTTATCGCGCAGCGCGCACAAACACGGGCCTGATCCTACCCGGCGTTCGGGTCGAACTCAAGAGCCCAACGGCATTTCCGTCCGTTGCGTCCGTTGCTCGTGCGCGGATGCGTCCGTGTTCGCTGGTGCTAAAGCCGTGCGTTACGTTGTCCCGAGTCACACGCACCCGCCTGGCCAGTTCCGGATGCGTCCGATGACGTGTCTGCACGCCCCGTCACGAAATCGGCTCCCGTCGCTGCGGCCGGTCCGGTATCATTGGCCGCCATGCAACCAACAACACCTCGTTCGCTCCCCCGGGTCATCGGGCCGTGGGTCGCCACCGCCATCATCATCGGCACCGTGATCGGGTCCGGGGTGTTCAAGAAGGGCCGCAACGTCGCGGACAACGTGCCCGAGTTCGGGCTCGTCATGGCGGTCTGGGTGCTCGGGGGCGCGCTCGCGCTCCTCGGGGCGCTCGCCCTCGCCGAAGTCGCGGTGCTGTTCCCGCGGGCCGGCGGGAACTACGTGTTCCTCCGCGAAGGGTACGGGCGCTGGGCCGGGTTCCTCTGGGGCTGGGTCGAGTTCTGGATCATCCGCTCGGCGAGCATCGCCGCCCTCGCCACCATGTTCACCGAGTCGTTTCACGATGTGCTCCGGCAGTCCATCGCCCCGGGGCAAAAGGTCGATGTGCTGAGCTTCTGGCCGCGACAGCTCATGACCGCACTCGTGATCGGCGGGCTGGCAGTCGTCAACGTGCGCGGGACGGCCCTCAGCGGACGGCTTCAGTTCGCTATCACCGTGCTCAAGGTGGGATCGCTGCTGTTCATTATCACAGTGCCATTTGTGGTGTATGCGGTGGTCGCCGGGCCGACCCATCCCCCACGGGTCGCGCACCTCAGCCCGACGTGGCCCACGGGCCTCTTCGGAATCAACTGGAGCGGGTTCGGGGTCGCGCTCGTCGGCGTCCTCTGGGCGTACAACGGGTGGATGAACATCGCCCCCATCGCCGAAGAGGTGAAGGAGCCGAACCGTAACATTCCGCTGTCGCTTCTTCTGGGGGTGTGCGCCCTGATCGCCCTCTATTGTGGGGCGAACGTCGCTTACAACCTCGTGCTCCCGCGCGAAGTCATCATTGCCAAGGACAGCGAAGGGCACCTCTCGGCGACACCGCTCGCGACGGAGTTCTGTGCGGCCCTCCTGGGGCCGATCGGGGTGGTGCTCGCGTCCGCGATCGTGATGACGAGCGTGTTCGGGGCGCTGAACGGGAACCTGCTCGTCGGGCCGCGCCTGCTCTACGCGATGGGGCACGACCGGCTCGCCCCGGCGTCATTCGGGCGGTTGCACCCGCAGTACCAGACGCCCGCGCTGGCGATCCTGGTGATGGCGGGTTGGTCGGCCTTGCTGGTGCTGTGCGTCGGGGCGCTGACGCAGTACACGGTGCCGAAGGTGCCGCTCGGGTTCACCGAACTCGACCTCAACGTGCCCCGCGGGAAGTCGCCGTTCGACATCATGACCGATTTCGTGATTTTCGGTTCGGTGACGTTCGAGACGCTTGCGGTGGCCACGATCTTCGTGTTCCGGTGGAAGATCCCGGCGACCCCGGAGAACCGCGCGTACAAGTGCTGGGGCTACCCCGTTGTGCCGGTGCTCTACATCGCCATCATGGGGCTGGTGCTGCTCAACTTCTTCGTGAACCCCGAGTCGCGCACCGAGGCGCTGGTGGGGATGGGCTTCATCGCGAGTGGGGCGGTGGTGTACGCCCTCTTCTTCGGGGGCCGCCGGGCGTGATGTGGACCGAACAACTTGAGCGCGACGGCTGGGCGTTTCTGGAAGGCGCGCTTTCGGCCGAAGCGGTCGCCGGCGCCCTGCGCGAGTGGTCGGAAGTGACCCGCACGAACCCGGAAGCCGATGCCGTGCTGACCGGGGCAAGCGGCCCGGCTTATGGCGCACGAAACTTACTCGAACTGTGGCCCGGGGTGGTCGAACTGGTTCGCGCGGGACCGATCCGCGATGCCCTGCGCGCCGTCCTCGGCCCCGGCGCGGGTGTGGTCCGGGCGCTGTACTTTGACAAGCCGCCGGGGCACTCGTGGGCGCTCCCGTGGCACAAGGACTACAGCCTCGCGGTGCGGGCGCACCGGCCGTCGGAGCACTTCACGAAGCCGACCGTGAAAGCCGGCGTGCCGCACGTGATCGCCCCGCAAGCGGTGCTCGAGCGGATGCTGACGGTCCGCGTTCACCTCGACGACATGACGCCCGACAACGGCCCCCTGCGGGTGATCCCCGGCTCGCACCGGTTCTACGACCAGCGCAACGACGAGCCGCGCGAGGCGGTCACGCTCGAGTGCCGCGCCGGGGACGCGCTGCTGATGCGCCCGCTGCTCACGCACGCGAGCGGGCACAGCGCGGCCGGTACGGGGCGGCACCGGCGCATCGTTCACCTCGAGTGCGCGGCCGACCGTACGCTCCCGGGCGGGTTCGAGTGGATGTGGTTCCGCCCGGTGGGCTGACGGCCGGGCGCGAACCGGGGGAGCTTTTCGTTCACCCG
>DASWYH010000562.1:0-2564 GCA_036405095.1 Gemmata sp.
CCCGATCTCGGCCCAGTACTTGTAGATGTCGAAGTGTGGGTCCGAGTCCTGGTCGTGACACTTCACGCACCCCCGGCTGACATTGGTCAGGAGCAGGTGCACCGCGGGTTCGATTGCTTCCTTGCCGCGCTCTTCTAACCCGAGCTTCGTCATCTTCTCCATGAACGCCTTGTCCGGCATCTTCACGTTCCCGGGGACGCCCTGCTTCCACAGCGCGAGCAGCTCGGTGAGCTTCTTGTTCTTCGGGTCCGCGACGTGCCCGCTCCCCGGCCCGTGGCAGCTCTCGCACCCGACGTGCTTCAGGTGCGGGGTCGCCTTCTCGTCCTGGTAACCGGTGTCGTGCTCGAACCCGACCGTGTGGCACTTCACACACTCGCCGTCGAACTGCCGCAGGCTCGGGCGCTTCGCGACCTTCTCCAGCGCCTCCAGCGCGTGGCTGTGCTTCGCCTTGCCCCACTTCGCATATTCGTTCTCGTGGCACGCCTTGCACGCATTCGAACCGACGTAGTAGAGCGACACCTTCGGGTTCAGCTCCTTGGCGTAAATCTGCGCCGGGTGCGGGGTCCGCGGGTAGTCCTTGCCGAGCACGATCTCGGACTTCACCGCCCTCGCGTAGTCCTGGAGCGCGGCGAGCGCCTTGTTCGCCTTGAGCGCCTCGGCCTCGGTGCCGGGCGTGTCGAACTCCTCGCCCAGCGGCACGAGTTGGTACTTCAGCTCGAACCCGCCGCCGGGCTTCTTGAACGCGCCCACCACGCCGACGTGCTGACCCTTGTGCCCGACCTCAATGATGAAGGTCTTCCCGGCGGCCGTCTCGACGACCTTCGGGAGCATCGGCGGCGTCCCGTCGCTCGCCTGGCAGAGGATCACATTGAACGAGGGGAAGTCCTTGGCGACCTTCTCCGCGTCGGTCGAGCTGCCCTGGAAAATGAGTGCGTTCAGTTGCGGCTTCTTCGGGTGCTTCGCGAGCTGGTCGCGCGCGGCGTCCAGTGCGTCCTTCGGCAGGGCGAAGTCAATGGACGTGTCCCACTTGGCCTTCCGGGCGCTCATCGCGAGCGGCGTCGCGACGATCCCGGCGACCCCGATCGGAACCTTACCCACTTCGGCCACTTCGACCGAACCGACCAGCGGGCGCGTGTCGCCGGGGGGCGTCAGGAACCGCTGCTCGCGCGGGAACACCTTCGGCTTCCCGTTGTCGTCCACGCCCAGACCGACCGCGTTACCCGCGAGCGTGAACGGGCGCTGCTCCTTCTGCGCGATGTACGCCCCGAGCAGCATGTCGAGTTGTGCTTTCAGCTCAGTTTCCCCGACCCCGACCGCGATGTACCCCATCTCGCGCATCGCGTTCATCGTGGCGACGTACTTGAGCCGCCCCTGCTCGCGTACCGCAACCTTCTCGGGGTACAGGTCTCCCAAATCGATCCCCGCAACCGGCCAGCCCTTGGCCTTGAGTGAATCAATGAAGAACGCGCGGCGCTCCAGCCCGCCGGTCTGCGGGCGGCTGCACCCGCACGGCTGGAGGTAGCCGAACGTCTGTCCGCTCAGTACCAGCACCGCGTCGGGTTTCTGGTCCTTGGGCCAGTCGGCGAAGATCGCCCGCCCGCCGATCCGCGTCTCCTTCGGCTTGGTGAGGGGCGGTTCGGCGGCGGTCCCGGAGGCGAGCGCGACCAGCACCGCACCGAGGCCCAAGAAGGCGAACGGGCGCAACGAGGACGTGCGAACGGTCGGGGTCGGGTCGGACATCGCGGGTCGTCCTCCTGAACGAGCGGGGAATCAGTCCCATCCGAACTTCGGCAAAGTCCGGGTAGTAAAAGGAGAGTTGAAGCAACCGGCGCGCCCACGGGAGTGCGGGGCGGGTGCGGTTGTGCCGATTGGGCAAACGTGAACCGAACGCGCACCGAATTCAGCAGCCGCGGGACGGGCTCCGCGGCTCTGACGGCGTCAATCTGTTAGCCCTGTTCGCCGAACCCGCGAACCGGGATGCGAATCCGCTGGCCGGGCGGGAACATCACGGGCGCCCCCATCACCTGCGAGAGCACCCCGAGCGCCGCCTCGACCGCGGTGTGCTTGGGGGGGCGGTTCTCCAGCACCACCACCGCGGACCGGTCGATGGCGCCGTACTGCCGCGCCGGCGGCACCGTGATCTTGAGGTCGTAATACCCCCGCCCGCCGCGGTCGGGCTTCTTCGTCAGCTCGTACTTGAAGAACCGCGGCTTGCACTCGTCCGGAACCACCGCGAGGTCCAGCCCGGTGGTCTCGGAAACCAGTTCCGGGGTGTGAACCGCCCCGATCCGCCCTTTGAACGTGGGGATCTCGATCTCGGACTTTCCGGTTGCCAGCCCCACTGCCCCGCGGACCATCGCGGTCAGCTTCACCGACGCGGTGGTGCTGCCCGTCGTCAGGAAAACGGTGCGGTCCAGCGCCCCGATATCGAGCCGGGCGTCGCCGACCTGGGGGCGCAGCGTGATGGTAATCTGGTACGCCGCCCGTACCTTCGTAAACGTGCCGGCTTTCGCGGTCTCCTGGGCCACTTCGAACAGGTCGCCTTCGGGTACGCGCTCGATCTT
>DASWYH010000563.1:0-4893 GCA_036405095.1 Gemmata sp.
TGCCCCTTCCACCGCAACATTTCGAGCTTCTTCTCGCACAGCGAGAACCCGTCGATCGTGGCCGGTGCGTACACACTGTCGATCACCCCGCGCCAGCCGCGCGGGGACCGCTGCACGGCCCAGTCCAGGAACTCCGCGGCCATGCACGATCGCATGTCGTCCTTGTCGGCCGGCAGGACGGTCACTTCCAGACACGAGATCGCATCGGCCTTGCCCCGGATCGCGGCCCGGAGCACCGGCGTCTCGCGGTACTGGCGCCGGTACCGGTCCCGCATCTCGGCCGTCTCGCGCCCGTACCGGTCCACTTCGAGCGGCCCGCGCCACGGCTGCACCCAGAGATCCGATGCGATCTTGCTCTCCGTCGGCCGGGGCCCCGGCGGCGGGCCGAACAGGCTGGCCAGTGTGGGCGCGCCGACGCGCCCGTAAGTCGGCCCCAACCCGAACTTCGACCCGACCCGACCGACAATGTCGCTGAATCGCCCCATTTCAACCTCGCGAGCGGCGGCGCCGGCGGCCGGCCGGCTGTTGCTCGTACACCTCGGCCATCACGTCGTCGATGCGCCGGTTCCGGCGCCAGCAGTCGCACCACACGCACCACACGCGCCACACGAACACCGCAAACAGCACCAGGGCCACGAGCAGCAGGCCGGTGCCGGCAAAGATGGCGAGTTCGGCGGTGGGCATACTCACCTCGGTGTCAGCCGTGAGCGTGGCGGGCGAGTTTGCCTGCGGTCACCAGCCCGTCGCGCTCCCGACCTTGCCCATGTAGTCGGGCAGCCGCGGCGACGCCGGCCGCTCGTGCAACGGCCCGGTCATCGCACCGGGCGTCATGTTCGCGTCGACGTACAGCACGGCGTACCGGGCGCTGTCCATCCCGTGGTCGTTCTCCTCGATCGGCGTGTCCTTCACGAACTTCGGGTCCCACACGTACTCCACCAGTTCGTCCACCGTGGACGTGGGCCGCCCCTCGTCGATGAGCACCGGGTCCGGGTCGTGAACCCGCGCGCCGTCGGCGAAGAAGATGCGCGGCTTCCCGAACAGCGGCTCCCCCTTGTCGTCGTGGCCGACGATGTCGCGGTCGAACCGCGCTTGCATCGCCTGGATGCCCCGGTCCCGGTCCGCCTTGTCTGCCATCGTGAGGAACACGCCGCACGCGCGCTCGAAGTCGGCTTTCTTGTCCGGGTCGTGGTCGCACACGCCCGCGAACGGGAGCGGCTCTTCGCCCGTGTCGAGGAGGTGCTCCTTCACCCACTTCCCGAGCACATCGGCCCGCAGGTGGCACCGGAACACCTCGCGGTACAGGTACATCCGGCCCTCGCCGTCCACGGCCCAGATTTGCAGCACCGTCGGCGCCCGGTCGCCCCAGTCGATCGCCCACAGCCGGCGCCAGTTCGCGGGCGGGCGCCACCCCGCGGGCAGGTCATGGGCGGCCGAGATGTAATCGTAAATCGCGCCCTCGGCGGCGACCCACTTGCCGTACAGGAACCGCTCGCGCCGAGAGCCGGTGAGCTGCTTGAGCCGCCCGTGGACGTAGCGGCGCCCGGCCTCGGTCCACTTGCGGGCGCGGTAGTCGTAGTACCGCGGGTTCTCGTAGTGGTAGGTCGGGTAGAGTTTGCACTTGCCCGCCTGACACCGCTTGTAGAGCCAGTGCCGCGGGCTCGACGGGTTGCAGTCGCCGATGAGCTGGTCGTAATCCCCCGCGTTGGCGCGGAGCCGCGAGCCCAGAATTTCCCACTCCGCCTCTTCGAGTTCGGTCGCCTCGTTCACGTAGATCAAGTCCCACTCGGACGAGAGGACTTTGTCCGGCTTGTCCATCCCGGCGGTCACGAGCACGCTGCCGTTCGGGAACTTGTAGGCGTGCCGGTGCGCGCGTGACAGCTCACGGTCGCCCAGGATCGCGTGCCCCTCGCCGAGCACGTCCCGTTCCCAGGTGACCAGCGCCGTTTCCGTGAGGGAGACCCGCGTCTTCCGCACGATGAGCATGCGGGCGCGCGGGAAGGCGTCGCCGAAGTGCAGCAGGCGCGCCAGGTTGGTGAACGTCTTGCCTGTGCCCGCGGGGCCGGCGAGCAGGTACTCCTGCGAGCGCGTGTCCCGAAATGCCGCGAGGTTCCCGCCGCACAACTCGTAGCGCCGGCTCACGGCATCTCTTTGGCTTTGGTCGGTTCACCAAAAAAGACCGCCAACTGCTGTTTGGTCAGCGGCGGGAACGCCCATAGCTTCAACCGTGCGTGCCAGTTCCACGCCCCCTGCCGCGCGAAGATCACAAGGCGACGAAGCCACGACACATTGTGGTCACGGAGTTCCCACACCGGCAACGGCGGCATGAGGCCGTATCGATGCGTCACCCCGAACCGCAGTCGCAGGTATGCACGGACAATTCGCTTCAGCATGATTGAGTCACTCCCGAATGGCGCCGCCGGACGATTCGCCACTTACGGCATCTCGTCCGGCGGGTCGATCTTCGCCGGCCCCTCGACGAGCACCAGTTGCATGGCCTTTTTCCCCTTGCCCTCGACAGTGTGCGCGGTCGTGTCCCTGCGCCCGAAGTCGCCCGGGAACCGGCGCTCCAGTACCCACGCCAGCGCCGTCCACTGCGGGGCCGCCTCGCTCTCGTACTCCCCGCGCCCGATCTCCACGATCGCTTTGAGCTGCTGGCCGACGAAGTACGACTCCGCCTTTTTCATATCTCGGCAGAAATCGTGATAGAGCCCGCGGGCCGCGTCCCTCCCTTTCGCTCGCCACCGCATCATCGTTCGAACGGAGATGCCCGCGAGTTGGGCGGCGTGTTCGCGCGGCAGCCCGCTCGCGAGGGCGTTAACGATCGCCTTCGCCTTCTCGGGCGTGAGCGGGATCTCGGGGCGCCCGCGCCCCCGCTTCCCCGGCGCCACCGGTTTCTCGGCCTTTTTGCTCGCTTTCGCCACCGGTTAGTCCTCGCTCGCGAGCTTGAGCTTCTGAAGAATGGTGCGGCCGTCCTGGAACCGGTCCTCGGTGAGCCCGAGCGCGGCGTGGCCGGCGTCCTTGGCGGCCTCGTCCTTCCACACGAGCACCGTGTAGAAGTCCGTCGAGTGCTTCGAGACCGCGCGCGTGTGACCGGAGTTCACCTCCTCCGAGAACTTGCGCACCTGCTCCGCGACCTCGGTGAGTTCCTCGGCGCGCGTGTCGAACGCATCGCCCCCGAACATGGCGAACACGTCGGCCGCGTCGAACCCGGTCGCGTCGATGTCGAGCTTGAGCTCGGTGTCCTTGAGCAGCGCGCCGAGCTTCTCGATGTCGAAGTCGGCCGCCGCCTCCTGGTTGTTGTGCGCGATGTTCATCTCGCGCTCCTGGCGCTCGTCCACGTCCACCACGTTCACGTCGAGCGAATAGGGCTTCCCCTCGTGCAGCGCGTCGAGCAGCTTGAGCCGCTGGTGCCCGGCCACGAGGTTCCCGGTCCGCTTGTTGAACACGAGCGCGTTAAACAAACCGTGCTTCTTTAAGAGCGTGCGGAGCTTGCGCTTTTCCCCGTCCGTGAGGTCGCGGCGCGGGTTGTACGAGGCCGCGCGCAGGTCCGCGCGCGCGAGCCGCTCGGTGGTGAACCGCTGGTAGGACGAGAGCGGGGGCAGGTCGTCAGGCATCGGACTCACCGTAGAACTTGCGCCGGTAGACGACGGCGCGCGCGAACGGGAACAGTTCGCACAGCTTGTCGAAGTCGGCCGGGTGCTTGTCGTGGAGCCAGAGCAGCGACGACGACTTCAGATCGATCCCGGTCGCGTTCCCCTTCGCCGCGTCCGGCACCGGGATGTCGCGCGCCTTCAGGTACGCGAGCACGTCCCGCTTACCCCAGTGCTTCAGCGGATGGATCACGTCCGGCTGCTTCATCGCCGCGAGTGTCCGCCGCCGCCACACGGAATCGGAGTTCTTCGCCCCGTGCAGCACCCAGCGCGAGCGGGTCTGCGCGCGTGCCAGTTGGTAGATGTCGCCCATCGTCCACTGCTGCGTCAGGTCGCGGGTGAGCGGCGACACACAGTACACGCCGTTCTCCAGCGAGCGGCGCAGCTCCCAGTGCGGGAACTGGACGATCTCCACGTCCCACCGCGCGCGCGCCGCGGCGAGCGCCGCCTCGACGCACACCAGCCCCGGGATCATGTACATGTGGTAGGCCGACACCCGCTTGAAACTGCGGACCGCCAGATCGAGACAGACCAAACTGTCCTTGCCGCCCGAGAACCCGACCACACAGGACGAGTCCTCGGCGGCGGCCTCGCGCAGCTTGGCGATGGTATCACTGAAGATGCTCACGGGCGCGCGCTCGGAAGGTCAAAGGGGGAACGGGATCAGCCCCCGCCCCCGCCGCCCCCCTTGCTCCCGCCCTTCGCCTTCGCGCTGGTCTTCTTCCCGGCCTTGGCCTTCGTGCTCTTCTTGCCGCCGGTCGCCTTCGCCTTCGCCTTCGCCATGTCGGTCACCTCGTGAGCGGAACGACGGGTCGCGTCGCACGTACTCGACTGCTCGGAACATTCCGAACGGTGACAGACACAGTTGCCTGCGCACTACGCCGCGCGCGCCGACTCGCTCGAATCAGACGGTGGCTGATCGGTGGGCGGGTTGGGTGCCTTCTTCTTCGAGCCCGCTGGTCGGCCTCGCTTCCGTGGCGCGGCCACCGGTATTTCGCCCTGGGCCGGCGGGTTCGCCAAGTGCCGCCGCAACATGAACTCGATGTGATCGCGCTTCGACTCGTTCGGCCGTTGGTCCATGAATTGGTCGAACTGGTCGAGAAGGTCAGCGGTCACATCAGAGTGAAGCATCCGCGTCCCGGCCGTCTTATTGTTCTGCTTTTCACTAGACATTATCATCTCCAAGCCGGTAAACGAAAGCCGGCGCACCAGCTCTCGCAGTCTCCCACAGCTTTATTCGCAC
>DASWYH010000564.1:0-5186 GCA_036405095.1 Gemmata sp.
GCCTCGGCCGACTTCAAGAAGCTGTTCTCGCTGTCCGGCGCCTCGGACAACACCGGGGTCAGCTTCCTCATCGGCACCGGCAAGACCAAGGCGGCCACCGGCGCCCCGGTGAAGGTGAACGTCACCGCCCCGGCCACACAGGCGGTGGTGGTGGCGTCGGCCACCCCGGGCTCGGTCGCGCTGATCCCCGCGAACCCGACCCTCCAGTTCAAGCTGAACAGCCTGCTCACGAGCGGCGTCAGCCTGCCCCCCGGCCCGTACAGCAGCACCAGCGAGCTGCTCGCCGCGGTCCAGAAGGCGATCAACGCGGCCCAGTCGTCCAGCGACAACTACGTGTCGATTGCGCTCAACGGCGACGGGAAGGTGCAGATCACCACCCAGAAGTACGGCACCGCGGCCAGCATCGCGATCACCGGCGGCACCCCCGAGGTGCTCTCCGCCCTCGGGTTCAGCGGGACCGAGACCGCCAGCGGCACGAACGTCGCCGGCAACTTCGTGGTCGGGGGCACGACGGAGGCCGCCACCGGCAGCGGACAGGTGCTCAGCGGCAACAGCGGCAACGCGACCACCGACGGGCTCCAGGTCACGTCCACGCTGACCGCCGCCGGGTCCGCCAACGTGACGGTCACCCAGGGTCTCGCCAGCCGCCTGTCCCAGGTGCTGAGCAGCTACCTGGACCCGGCCGTCGGCCGGTTAAAGGCGGTCAACGACAGCTTCAACCAGAAGACCGCCGACCTCGACAAGACGATCGCCAAGCAGCAGACGATCCTGGACACCAAGACGGCGGACCTCCAGGCCCAGTTCGCGGCCATGGAAACGGCGGTCAACAACCTGAAGGGCATCCAGACCCAGCTCGCCTCGTTCACCGTCCCCACCAGCAAGTAACGCCGACGCGCCACACGAGACGCCACCATGAACCCCTACCGCCGATACCAGCAACAGTCCGAGCCGGACACCGGATGGACCCGCATCGACCTGCTCCTCGCGCTCTACGACAAGGCGCTGGAGCGGCTCGACCGGGCCGAGGCCGCCCTCCGGGCGGGCGACACGTCCGGGGCCGTGACGCTGCTGCTGAAGACCCAGGAACTCGTGATGGCCCTCGCCCAGGGCGTGCGCGTCGAAGTGAACCCGGAGGTGAACACCAACATCCTCCGGCTGTACGAGTTCGCCATGCACGAGCTGGCCCGGGCCAACGTGAAGGCGATCGCGAACGTGCGGAAGGTGCTGCGCACGCTCCGCGAGGGGTTCGAGGCGATCCGCGCCGAGGCGAACGCGATGGAGCGCGACGGGCGCCTGGCCCCGATGGACCGCTCGCCGATGGTGGCCGCCACCGCGTGAGGCCGCCCCCAAAGAGACACGCCCCCCGGGGGCCGCAGGCGCGCCTGTGGCCCCCGGGGGGTGTGTCTTTGTGCGCGGGTACCGCGCGCCGGGTCGCGCCGGTTGCGCAAGAACGGCCAAAAGGAGTGAACGCGCGGATCGTGACGGGTCGATGAATTCTGCGGTCCCGATCCCGGGGAGCGACCCAACATGATCCGCGGCCTCTACAGCGCCGGTTCCGCGCTGGTGCTCGCGTCCGAACAGCAAGAAGTAACGGCCTACAACCTGGCCCAGTCCTCGACCCCCGGCTACCGCGAGCGCGGGCTGGTGTTCGAGAGCTTCGACCGCGTCCTCGGGCGCGCCGAGGAGCCGACCGGCGACCTCACCGGGGCGCGCACGGTCCAGGCGTACCACGACTTCCGCCCGGGCGCGGTCCAGCAGACCGGGCGCCCCTACGACCTCGCACTCGCCGACCCCGACCGGTTCTTCGTGCTCGCGGGGCCGAACGGCCCGCTCTACACCCGCAACGGGGTGTTCAACCTGAACGCCCAGGGGCAGTTGGTCAGCCAGGGCGGGTACGTGCTCCAGGGCGACCAGGGGAACGTCACCGTTCCCGAGGGCACGACCCAGGTCCTCATCGCGCCCGACGGCAGCATCACCGGCGACGGGCAGCCCCTGGGGACGCTCCGGCTGGTCCGGTTCACCAACCTCCCGCAGCTCACCGCCGCCGGGCCCACCCTGTACACCGCGCCGCCCCAGGCGGGCCTCCAAAACGCCCCCGGCCGGGTGATGCAAGGGTTCCGCGAGGGCTCCAACGTGCAGCCCGCGGACGCGATGGTGCGCCTCATCATCGGGGCCCGCTACTACGACGCCGCCCAGCGCGCGCTCCGCTCGCTGGCCGAAACGATCCAACTGAACACGCGCCCGCAAACGTAACCGGGCCCCGCGCCCGCACCTTTATTCTCCGGCAGTTCACGTTCAGGGAGGCGACCGATGATCAAGGCTCTGTTCACCAGCGCGACGGGGATGAACGTCCAGACCACCGCGATCGACAACACGTCGAACAACATCGCGAACGTGAACACCAACGGGTTCAAGAAGGGGCAGACCGATTTCCAGGACCTGCTCTACGTGAACCAGCGCCCGGCCGGTGCGGCTGCCGCCGCCGGGCTCCAGGTGCCGACCGGGCTCCAGATCGGCAGCGGGGCGCGGGTCTCGGGCATCACGAAGGTGTTCACCCCCGGAGCGCTGGTCAACACCCAGAACCCGTTCGATGTCGCCGTCGAGGGCGAGGGGTTCTTCCAGGTGACACTCCCGGACGGCGAGCTCCGCTACAGCCGCGACGGGGCGCTGCGGCTGAACGCCCAAGGGAACCTCGTGACCAGCGACGGGTTCCTGATCTCCCCGCAGGTGACCATCCCGACGACGGCGGTGTCGGTGTCGATCGGGTCGGACGGCACCATTTCCGTCCAGAACGCGGGGGCGCTGAACGCGAGCACCATCCTCGGGCAGCTCACCCTGGTGCGGTTCCAGAACCCGGCGGGGCTCAGCGCGGAGGGGCGCAACCTGTTCGCCGAGACCGCGTCCTCGGGTACCCCGCTGATCGCCACCCCGGGGCAGAACGGGGTCGGGTTCACCCGGCAGGGGTTCCTCGAGCGCTCCAACGTGGACGTGGTGACCGAACTCATCAACCTGATCCTGGCCCAGCGGGCCTACGAGTTCAACACGCGGGCGGTGCGCACCGCCGACAACATGCTCGCCGCGACCACCGACCTGATCCGATAACGGCGGCCCTGCGGAAACGCTGGTTGTCGGGCACGCGCCCGGGGCAACGAACCACCGGGACGAACACGGTCTCAGGACGCGCCGCCTCGCACGGTTGCGCGGGGCGGTTCCGGACCTTCTTTTCCATTTCGCGGAGCGCACGGATGCCGAGCTTCCGATATCTCTTGGTGGCGGCCGTGGCGGTCCTCGCGACCGCCGGCGCGCGAGCGGCCGACCCGGTCGTGGTGGAACTGAACGCGAGTGCCAGCGTCGGCACGACCCTGGTAACCGTGGGGGACGTGGCGCGGGTCACCGGGGGCGACGCCGGCACCCGCGAGCGGGTGGCCAAAATCGACCTCGCGGAACTCAAAGCGCGGGACCACGGTGCGGCGATCGGGCGCCTGTCGCTCGGATACCGGCTCGAACTCGCCGGGTACGACGGGAACGCAGTCCGGGTGGTCGGCGCCGAGCGCGTGACGGTCACCCAGAGCCGCCGAACGGTCACATCGGAAGAGGTGCTCGCGGCGGCCCGGGCGGAGCTGTTGCGCCTGAGCCCCAGCACCCCCGGGCTCGCGGTCGAACTCGCGCAACCGATCGTAGTGAAGCTGCCCGAGGTGCCCGCATACGAGCGGGTGAGCATCACCGCGAGGCCGCACGGGAGCACGACCGGGCGCGTTCAAATGGACGTGCTCATCACGTGCGGCACCGAGAAGCTGCTCGGCCTCGCGGTCCACCTGAACGTCAAAGACCCGGCCCGCGTGGTCCAGGCCGTGGGCATGGGCGTGGCCGCGAACCCGAACGAGGTGCTGGTGAAGGCCCGGCAGCGGGTCGAGGTGAGCATCAACAGCGGCGGGCTCAAGGTCATCATGGTCGGCGAGGCCCAGCAGGACGGGCGCCTGGGGCAGACGATCCAGGTGCTGAACACGAACCCGGACTCGAAGAAGATGGTGGCGGCCAAGGTCACCGGCCCCGGCAAACTCGAGATCGAACTCGGAGGAACCACGCCATGAGGCGATTAGCTCTTGCGGCCCTCATCGCGGCGGCGGCGGCCGTCGCCACGAGCCGGGCCGATTCGCTCTGGGAGCGCCGCGACCCGAAGTACGCGTTCCTGTTCAAGGACAACCGGGCCCGGGCCATCGGCGACGTGCTCGTCGTGACGGTCACCGAGAGCACGGTGTCCAACGAGCAGGACCAGCGGGCGCTGAACCGCAGCACGACCTCGAGCGGGAACGTGCAACTGTTCGGCGGCGCGGTGACGACCCAGAACGCGAACGGGGGCGGCACCACGCTCAACTCCCCGGGGGTCGGGCTCACCTACCCGAACCAGACGAGCAACCTGACCTTCACCGGGAACGCGCAGAGCACGGTGAGCCACACCCTCACCGACCGCATGGCGGTGACCGTGGTGGACATCATGCCGAACGGGAACCTGGTGGTCGAGGGCTACCGCAGCCGGGTGGTACAGGGCGAGGAGCGGGTGATGCGCATCACCGGCGTCGTGCGCCAGCAGGACATCGGAGCGGGCAACGTGATCCCGTCCGGGAACGTGGCCAACTTCCGCATCAGCTACCTGGGCCGCGGCCCGGCGACCCGCACCACGCGCCAGGGCTACCTCGGGCGCCTCGGCAACTTGCTCCGCCCATGACCAAGAGGGAAGAGGATTTGGCCACAAAAAAGCACAAAGGGCACAAAAGAGAACCAAAACAAGCAGCCACGGACGAACACAGAGAACACGGATTAAGGCCCATAAGAGTTCGAGCTCGTTCTTGATTCTGATCCGTGCCTTCTGTGCTCATCCGTGACTTACGTTCTGTTTCTATCCGGTTTCAATTTTGTGCCCTTTGTGCTTTTTTGTGGCCACTCTTCTTCTGGTCCGAACCCACGGAAGGGGAATCATGTACCGGCTACTCATCGCGGTGGCGGTCGCGCTCGTGGCGACCTCGCAGGCGTCCGCCCAGGTGCGGATCAAGGACATCACCGACGTGTCCGGGGCGCGGGCCAACCAGTTGTACGGGTTCGGCCTCGTGGTCGGGCTCGACGGCACCGGGAGCCGCAGCACCTTCACCCAACAGGTGGCGGTCGACGTGCTCCAGCGCATGGGCACC
>DASWYH010000565.1:0-9461 GCA_036405095.1 Gemmata sp.
AGCTGTCCTCGTCCGGGTACACCGAATCGGCGGTCGCGGTGGCGAGCAGCAGGAGCGGCTTCTGCCCGGTCCAGGTGGCCTCGGCCATCGCGTCGGCGAGCTCGCGGGCGCGGTCGCTCGACCACCCGCCGATCACCGCGACCGGCCCCGGCCCCCGCGCGGCCAGCGCGCGGACCCAGGCCGCGTAGGGCGCCTCGTTGGTGACCTTGTACCAGCGGACGTGGATCCTCCCGGCGAACCCGTCGCGGGAGAGGACCACCTCGGGCACGGCCGTGGTGCGGGTCGGGAACGCCCGCCGGTCGTCGACGCGCAGCCCGGCGGGGGCGGTACTCATCTCCGCGCGCTTCATGCCCCAGACGAAGTTCTCCCACGTGTCGCCGGACGTGGGGACGTGGAGCCACGCGATTTCGAGGTCGCCGGCCGGCACCGGGATCGGTTCGGCCGCCTTCGTCCGGAACCAACCGGACCGGGCCACCGCCCACGCGCCCAGCGCGGCTACCACCACCACGCCCACGACCACCGACCACCGCCGCATAGTGCCGCCTCCTGGATCGTTCGGTGCCCCTGCGACACCGGCACCCGTGTCTGTGCGGTTCCGCAAGCCCGGCCGGGACCGCGTGCCCGTGCCCCGAGCGGCGCGGGCGCCCGCAACCGGCCCGCACGGCGCCACGGGAACAGAACCGCCTTTGGAACTGTACCAAGTCGGCGCGGGACCGGTCTGCGCCAGCCGGCGCGGCGTTTTGCCCGGGCGCCTTGCTTCCACGATCGGTACGGGTAGAACATTCGGGAACGTCAACCCGTCCCGGCTGCGCCCGGGCGTTTCGATCGAGCCCCGGCCCGCGGTATTCAGGAGATCCATCGTGCCCCGCACTCGTTTCGCCGTCGCCGTCCTGCTGGGCGTCGCCGTCGCCAGTTTCGCCGGCGCGCAAGAGCGCAAGTTTGAACTCGGGTTCAAGGGCAAGGACGGCAAGCTCACCCCGTTCTACCAGGAGGTCGAGACCAAGGTCACCCAGGTCATCAAGGTGCAGAACCAGGACCTGACCCAGAAGCAGAGCAGCAAGTTCTGGTACCAGTGGACCCCGGTGAAAGAGGAGCAGGCGACCGAGGGCAAGGAGACGTTCACCCGCTGGACCGTGAAGCAGAAGATCGAGGGCCTGGAGATGAACATCGACATCTCCGGCAACCCGATCAACTACTCGTCCAAGAACGAGGCCACCGGCAGCGCCGGGAACCCCGGGCTGGTCGAGTTCTTCAAGGGGCTCAACGGCACCGAGTTCACCGCGACGCTCGGCAAGAACTACAAGGTCGAAAAGGTCGAGGGCAAAGAGGAGTTCATCAAGAAGCTCGGCTCCGGCAGCCAGCAGATGGACGCGCTCCTCAAGAAGGTTCTGACGGAAGACGCGCTGAAGGAAATGGTGGACCCGACCGCCAAGCTGTTCCCGGACGGCCCGAAGAAGGTCGGCGACACCTGGGAGAAGAAGACCACCCTGAACCTGGGGCCGATCGGCAGCTACGAGCTGGTCTACAAGCTGAAGTACGCGGGCGTGGAGAAGGAAAAGGACAAGCTGGAACTGGAGACCGTCATCACCTACTCCCCGCCGAAGGAGAACCCGGACGGGCTGCTGTTCCGCATCAAAGAGGGCAGCACGCTGGTGAGCGTCCCGGCCGGCAGCAAGGGCGTCATCTTCTACGACCCGAAGACCCAGCTCATCGACTCGGCCGAGATCAACATCAAGCTGGACGGCAAGCTGACGGTCGTGATCGGTGGCACCGATACCAAGGTGGAACTGGACCAACAGCAGACGACGACCATCAAGACCTCGACCACGAGCCTCTACGCGACGAAGCCGTCGACCCCCACACCCCCGCCGGGCAAGTGACGTTTCGGCACGGAACGGTGTGAGCCGCAGACAGGCACAAACGGTCAGGCGGTTGAAGGCGGGGAGCCGAAACTCCCCGCCTTCAACCGCCTGACCGTTTGCGTGCACATTGGATTTTTGACCGGGCGCTGGTCCACGAACGGGTATCATTGAGCCGTTGGGGCTCCTTACCGCACGAGGCCGGCGCATGTCCGACGAGGCGGCGTTTCTCGAAGCGCTGAAGGCCAACCCGGCGGACGACACCGCGCGTCTCGTGTACGCCGACTGGCTTGACGAACACGGCGAACCGCAGAAGGCCGAGTACCTGCGGCTCGTTTGCTCACTCGTTGGGCTGCCTGCAAACGAGATCCTTGAGGCTCCCGCGGCGGATGAACTTCTCGCGCTCACTCCGATAATCGATCCGGTTTGGCAAGAAGAAGCAGGGGCGCGGTTTGAACTCGCTCTGTTGGAGTTCAATCCCACCGACCGGTATCTGCTGATCTTGGCACTGGAACGACTCCTGCGCCCGACTCACTGGCGCGTACTGGAATCGCTCGTCACCGCGGCGCCAACGCCGCTCCGATCGCCTTTGACTTACGGGGCGGCGGTTCACCTGCACCACGATTGGTTGCAGGAGTGGAACCATTTTCAGATCCGACCTCGCGTGGTTGTTCGCTCGATTCCGCCCCCGTTCTTTTCGGCGTGCGGGTTGTTCGATGTGGTTCTCAAGAAGCTGCCGTGGAGCGTTTGGCCGAATTGGGGTGCCTGCTACAAAGGGCCTGTATCCGCGCTTCTCGGTCTCCCACCACGGGACGCCGCGAATAAGATCCGCAATTTGCCGGTTGTTCTCTTCCCGCGCGTACCTCAGCAAGAAGTTCAACCGCTCCTGGGTCGCATCCGGCGAGCATTCAACGCCCACGGGCAGGAGTTCCTTCCGCAAGACGCAATTGCAGTCGTCGCTCACGCGACCTTCGTCAACTCAGAACAGAACTGAATAGAGCTTCTCCCGTGTTCGTCTTCGAGAAAGCGCCGTTCCCGTCGTGTCACGTCTCGCCCTCGCCGAGCACGAAGAGGGCCAGTTCGTGGCCGTGTGGTGACGGAAAAGCCGAAGGCGAGAGAACACAATCCGCTCTGAGATAGGGGACCGGCGCATGTCCGACGAGGCCGCATTTCTCGAAGCGCTGAAGGTGAACCCGGCGGACGACACCGCGCGCCTCGTGTACGCCGACTGGCTCGACGAACACAACCAACCGCAGAAGGCTGAGTACCTGCGGTTGACCGCGCGGTTATCGCAGGCCGGTGACGGTGTCGACCTTTCTTCGGCCGACGCAACGCGCGCGTGTGAACTCGGAGCGGCGCTCCCCGCCGAGTGGAAGGAGGCCGCCGCCGGCCGGTTCGATGTGGTGCTGTTGAGCTTCAAGGACAAGGTGCGCGGTGTCAAATACGTTCGCGAAGTCTGCGGGGTGGGGCTGGGTGTCGCCAAAGAAATCGTGGAGGGCGCGCCGAATCGTCTCATCGTTCGCGTGCCGTTCGATACCGCCGTGCCTCTACTCAGCCGGTTGGTCGATGACACCGGGATGTCCCTTGTCGTGCGCCCGTATGAGCAACTCAGTCAACTTCCTGCGGTGCTGTTTCAGGTAATCGCCAAAATCAGGCTCAGGCACTCCAGTCACGAACCCGAAAGAAGGTGGGGGGACGATCCAAAGCGAGATGAGGACGGGCTCGCGGCCCTCGCTCGTTTCGTTTCGGAGGCGCTGGGGATCGATCAAGCGGATGCGAGCGCGAGGGTTCAGGCGGCGGCCTTCGAACCCGAGCAGTGGGACTCAGACAGGTGCTTCGTCCTGGCGGATGACATTCCGCTCCCTGAAGCTCAGCGGCTGGTGGCGCGGTCCCGGCCCTTCTTCGTTGATAGCAGTATCTTCAGCGTGGACTGCTCCCTCACCGGCCGCGTCTACTACCCGAGCCTCTAACCCCAAGCCCTCCCATGTTCATCTTCGAGAAAGCGCCGTTCCCGTCGTGCCACGCCTCGACCCTTGTCGAGCGCGAAGCGGGCAAGCTCATGGCCGCGTGGTTCGGCGGGAAGGCTGAAGGCGCGAAAGATGTCGAGATTTGGGCCAGCACCTTCAACGGCAAGACCTGGAGCAAGCCCGAAGTGCTGGGCACCGAACCCGGGCAGCCGTGCTGGAACCCGGTGCTGTTCAAAACCGCCAAGGGCACGCTGTTCCTCTGGTACAAGGCGGGGCCGAAACCGGACAACTGGACCGGGTACGTGCGCACCTCCGCCGACAGCGGCAAGACGTGGTCGAAACCCGAGATGATGCCCAGCACGCACGTCGGCCCGGTGCGCGCGAAGCCGATTCAGCTTACCAACGGCACGATTCTCGCAGGCACTTCGTGGGAGAGCTACCGGAACTGGGTGCCGTTCGTGGATCGCTCGGCGGATGAGGGCAAGACCTGGAAGCGGTCGAACCCGTTCCCGGTGCCGGGGCGGTTCAACCAGATTCAGCCCACCCTGTTCGAGACCAAAGACGGGCGAATCGTCGCGCTGATGCGGTCGAGCAACCCGCGGGCCATCTGCCGCGCCGAGTCGAAGGACGGGGGCGCAACCTTCAGCGCCGCCGAAGAGACCAACCTCGCGAACCCGAGCGCGGGCATCGACTGCGTGAAGACCGCCGCCGGCGACGTGTTCCTGATCTACAACCCGAACGCGATCCTCCGCACCCCGATCAGCCTCGCGCGGTCCGCCGACGACGGCAAAACGTGGAAAAAGGTCGCGGATCTGGAAACCGAACCGGGCGAGTACTCCTACCCGGCTATCATTGAGTCATCCGCGGGCACACTGGAGATCACCTACACGTGGAAGCGAACGCACATCAAGCACCAGAGCTTCGACCCCAAGAAGTTCCGGAACTGACCACCGTCCGCATCCTGCCCTCCCAGCAGGAAGAAGCCGAACTGCTCATCATCCGCGGGATCGCGAAGGTGATGGACGAGGCCGTCACCATCCCGAACACGAACGTGAAGATCGGGCTGGACGCGGTGCTGGGCCTGATCCCCATCATCGGCGACCTCGGGAGCGCCGCGGTGGGCGCCTACCTGCTCCGGGCCGCCGCGCGGCTGAACGTGCCCACGGTGGTGATCGCCCGGATGCTCCTGAACCTGCTCATCGATGCGTCCCTGGGGCTCATCCCGATCGTGGGCGACTACCTGGACATCCTGTACAAGGCGAACGCGAAGAACGCGCGGCTCGTGCTCGAAGCCGTGGAGAACCGCACCTCGGCCGCACGGTACGGGTGGTTCAAGCTGATCGGCACGTTCACCGCGTTCGCGCTGATCGTCGGCGGCGGCTTGGTCGGCACCGTGTACGCCTTCAAGTGGCTCTGGAACGCGCTCTGAGTCGGAGAACGGCATTGGCCCGCCCCAGCAGCGGGCCGTGTCTTTTGCCCCCGTTTCTCCTAAACTAGTTGCGGTTTTGGGGCGGTGCTCGGCACCTGTAACCGCCCCCGCGCCGCTCGCCCGTCCGCGCCCGTCGTGCGGTCCCGCGGGCGGCCCACTCCCGCCACCCATGAGCGATCAACCGGGTCCCCACGCCGACCCGGCCAAGCCGCACCACCAGTCGTTCTGGCTGTGGGTGATGTGCCTGACCGGGGTCGATTACTTCTCCACGCTCGGCTACCAACCGTCCATCGCCTACGAGAACGCCGGGCTGCTCGCGCCGCTCGCGACCTGTGTGCTCGTGCTGGTCACCCTGTTCGGTGCGCTCCCCATTTACTGGTACGTGTGCGGCAAATCGCACGCCGGGCAGGGGTCCATCGGGATGCTCGCCCGGCTCGTGTCCGGGTGGGGCGGCAAGATCCTCGTGCTCACGCTCCTCGGGTTCGCGGCCACCGACTTCGTCATCACGAAGACGCTCTCCGGTGCGGACGCCGCGGTCCACCTCATCACCAACCCGCACTGGCCGTTCGACGTGCCCGACGACACCGAGAAGACGCGCCAGGCGATCTACGCCACCGGCTTCCTGCTGGTGCTGCTCGGGGCGTCGTTCCTGCGCGGGTTCCGCGAGGTGATCGGGCTCGCGGTGGTCATCGTCGGCGCGTACCTCGTCCTCAACGCGATCGTCATCGGCGCGGGCCTCGTTCACGTGGTCGAGAACCCGGAGTACGCGCACCGGCTCCTCCACCACGTTCAGGCGGGCGAGTGGTACCTGCGGGAATCGGAACGGCCCCTCGCCGGCACCGGGCTGTTCACGATCGTCGCCATCAGCTTGTTGATCTTCCCGAAGCTCGCCCTGGGGCTGTCCGGGTTCGAGACGGGGGTCGCGGTGATGCCGCTCGTGAAGGGCGGCGAGGGCGAAGACCCGAACCACCCGAAGAAGCGCATCGCGAACACGCGCAAGCTGCTGATCACGGCCGCCGCCATCATGTCGGTGTACCTCATCAGCTCGTCGGTGGTGGTCGCGTGCCTCGTGCCCGCCGCACACCTCACCAAAGTGGACGCGGCCGGGCGCGAGCGCGAGGGCATCGCGGACAAGGATCTGAAGGCCAAGGACCGGGTGCTGGCGTACCTGGCGCACGGCGAGAACCCGGACGGCAAGCTGCTCCCGTTCTTCGGCGAGTGGTTCGGCACCGTGTACGACCTGTCCACGGTGGTGATCCTGTGGTTCGCGGGCGCGAGCGCGATGGCCGGGCTGCTGAACCTCGTCCCGCAGTACCTCCCGAAGTACGGGATGGCGCCCGAGTGGGCGCGGGCCACGCGCCCGCTGGTGCTGCTGTTCACCGTCATCAACCTGATCGTCACGGTGATCTTCCGCGCCAACGTCGACGCCCAGAGCGCGGCCTACGCAACGGGGGTGCTGGTGCTCATCACCAGCGCGTGCGTGGCGAGCGTCATCGACATCTGGGACCGGCGCACGGGGCCGTGGCCCCGGCGGGTCTGCTGGCCGTTCGTGCTCATCACCCTCGTGTTCGTGTACACCACCATCGCGAACGTGTACGAGAAGCCGGACGGCATCAAGATCGCTGCGTTCTTCATCGTGACGATCCTGGTCACGTCGTTCTGGTCCCGGTGGGCGCGGAGCCGGGAGCTGCGGTTCGCCGGGTTCAAGATCGCGGACGCCGAGAGCCGGCTGATGTGGGACACGATCCGCGATCTGGAGCTGTCGATCCTGGTGCCGCACCGGCCGGGGCGGCGGAGCCTCGCGAACAAGGAGAGCCAGATCCGGCGCGAGCACCGCATCCCGCGCGACCTCATCATCGTGTTCGTCGAAGTGGAGCTGGACGACACGAGCGATTTCGTGAACGAGCCCGTACTGCGCGTGATCCAGGAGGAGGGGCGGTACGTGGTGAAGATCACGGGCGCGGCGTCGATCGCGCACACGCTGGCGGCCCTGGCCCTGGAGATGGCGAAGGTGGGGCGCCCGCCGGAGGTCCACTTCGGGTGGACCGACGACAGCCCGGTGTCCGGGACGCTCGGGTTCCTGCTGTTCGGGGAGGGCAACGTGCCGTGGATGGTGCGCGACCTGATCCGCCGCGCCCAGCCCGACGAGAGCAAGCGCCCGCTCATCATCATCGCCGGCGCCGCGTAACGGGTCCGCGCGCGGTGCCCCCCCTTCCCCGCGCGGCGCCCGGGGCCACGGGTCCGGGCGCCGCGCCGGTCGCACCGGCGAGCGCGGGGGCGCCCCCCGGACCTCCGCAAGTACAGATACCCGCTTCGCGCGCCGGTACTAAAACACCCTCTCGTGACCCCCGCACCGCGGAACGCTGGTTCCGCTCCGACAAGGCGCACGCATGACCCCATCGCACCCCCTCCCGCACACCCGAACCCGGACCGTCAAGTTCCCGACCGCCGGGGGGGCGGCCAAACACGTCGCCAAGGAGATCGACAAGCTGGTGCGCGCCCGCAACGCGGCCGGGAAGCACACGGTTCTGGGCCTCGCCACCGGGAGCACGCCCGTCGGGCTGTACCGCGAGCTGATCCGCCTCCACAAAGACGAGGGGCTCGACCTGTCGCGGGTCGTCACGTTCAACCTCGACGAATACTACCCGATGCCCAAGGAGAGCCAGCACTCGTACTTCCGCTGGATGCACGAAACGTTCTTCAGCCACGTGAACATCAAGTGGGAGAACATCCACATCCCGGACGGCGCGCTCAAGCCCGACGAGGTGGACGCCGCGTGCGCCGAGTACGAGGAGAAGATCAAGTCGCTCGGCGGGATCGACATCCAGATCCTGGGGATCGGCCGGACGGGGCACATCGCGTTCAACGAGCCCGGCAGCCCGCAGAACAGCCGCACCCGGCTCGTGACGCTCGACAGCATCACCCGGCGCGACGCCGCCGACGGGTTCTTCGGCGAGAAGAACGTCCCGCACCACGCGCTCACGATGGGCGTCGCGAGCATCCTCGACGCGCGGCGCATCTTCCTCATGGCCTTCGGCGAACACAAGGCCGGGGTCGTTTACAAGGCGGTCGAGCAGCCCCCGTCCGAGGCCGTGTCCGCGAGCTTCCTACAGGGGCACCCCGACGCCACGTTCGTCCTCGATGAGGCCGCCGCGGCCGAGCTGACCGCCCTCAAGCGGCCCTGGGAGGTGGGGCCGTGCCAGTGGAGCCCGGACCTCGTCCGGAAGGCCGTCGTCACGCTCGCGCTGACCGTGAAGAAGGGGCTCCAGAAGCTCAACGACGACGACTTCCGCGACCACCACCTGTACGAGCTGCTGCGCGAGAAGGGACCGGCCGAGCAGATCGGAGAAGCGATCTTCCACGACCGGATGGAGACGATCAAGCCGTTCCCGGCCGGCCGCGTGGCCGCGACGCCCGCCGCCGACGGCGACCCGCGCATGGGGCGCCGCAAGGGCGACGTTCAGCCCCCGAAAACGGTCCTCGTGTTCTCCCCGCACCCCGATGACGACGTGATCTCGATGGGCGGAACGATCATCCGCCTGGTGGAACAGGGGCACAAGGTCCACATCGCGTACATGACGAACGGGAACGTCGCGGGGTTCGACCACGACGCGCGCCGGTTCGTGGACTTCGTGGACGAGTTCGTCCAGGCGTTCGGGACCCCGGCGGAACAGTCCTCGGCGGGCACCATCAAGGAGCGGGTGTACCAGTTCCTGGACGCCAAGAAGCCGGGCGAGCGCGACAGCGCCGAGGTGCTCAAGGTGAAGGCCGTGATCCGCACGACGGAGGCCCGCGCCGGGGCGCTCGTGTGCGGCATCCCGCCGGAGCAACTGGAGTTCATGGACCTGCGGTTCTACCACACGGGCACCCGCACCAAGAACCCGATCCACCCGCAGGACATCGACGACATCGTGGCGCTGCTCAAGCGCCTCGACCCGGCGCAGGTGTACGTGGCGGGCGAGCTGAGCGACCCGCACGGGACGCACCGCGTGTGCGCGGAGGCGGTGTTCGCCGCGACCCGCCGGGTCCGGGCCGAGGGGCTCAACCCGGACGTGTGGCTCTACAAGGGCGCGTGGGAGGAATGGGAGCCGCACGAGATCGAAATGGCGGTGCCGCTCAGCCCGGAGGTGCTGGAGCGCAAGCAGCAGGCGCTTTTCCGGCACCAGAGTCAGAAGGACAAGGCGATGTTCCCCGGCGGCACGGACC
>DASWYH010000566.1:0-2288 GCA_036405095.1 Gemmata sp.
GGGTGCAATCGCCGATGTGTGGAAGGTTCTTCACATCGTCGGAGTTCTGTTCCGGAGTGGGTTGTGTTCCGAGCTCCCGGAGCCGGGCGAGCGCGGTGAAGAGGGCTCAATACCCCGCGTGAAACTTTTCATGAGGTCCACAGTGCTGGTGAGCTATCGCTTTATCAGTTCGAGGGCTCATTCTTCGCGCGTTGCGAACTTGCGCGCGAACTGCTCCACGGCCCGTTCCTGGTCGAGTGTTTCGACCGAACCCGGGCGCAGGTCGCGCACCTTGCGGATCGCGTCGCGGGCTGCGAGCCCCGTGCTCACGAAGTACGCGGCCAGCACCGTACCCGTGCGGCCCAGACCCGCGGCGCAGTGGATCGCCACCCCCATACCCGATTCATTGGCCCGCTTGATGGTTGCGAGAATGTGATCCAGTTGGCGCTCGGTCGGGGCCTCCATGTCCGGCACCGGCACCGACACCGAAAGTAGCCCCATCTCGTTCACCCACCCCCGTGGCAGCGGCCCTTCGGTGAGCGACACGAGCACATCGATTCCGTTGTGCCGGAGCCAGCGCAGATCGTCCGCCGACCGCGGGCGCGCGAGCGCCGCGAGCCGTGGCTGATCGATCCAGGAGAAACCCGGCGGCATTGCGCACCACAAGAGGAACGTGTCAGGTCGGGTGCCCACGTGTACCCGCCCTCACCCACGATACACAATTTCGAGTGGTGGCACACCCGATTCCGGCGTTGCCGGGGCGAAAATCAGACGGCAGAAAGGGTTCGTAGGTTTCGACCTGGTGGCCCGAAACCTTCAGCGCAGAGACTTGTGTCCGGCGAGCGCGCGCAGCCGGTTCACCTCTTGCCACACTTTCGGGTCAATTTGCAGGAAATCAATGAGGTTCCCCGTTGAGATACCGAGCAACGCCGCGGCATCCGCGACTCGCGCCCCAACCGCGCTGAGGACATCGAGCACCACCCCGACCGCGGGCCAGAATCGCGGGCTTTTGGCGCTCAGGTGCAGCCGGCCGTTGGTTTCGCGAGCGGCAACGTAATCCGGGAGCGCAGCCACAGCGTCCGGTGTGAGTTCTGCCGGGAGCGGGTCGCGCAGTTCCAGGAACAGGGCGTGCCAGAGGCGCTTGAGCGCTTTGGCTCTGTTCTCGTGTTGTGACCGGCTCTCCTCGGCAATCACGATGAGCCCCGTGGGCAGGTGACGCAACCGAACAGCGGAACTGGTCTTGTTGCGCTTCTGTCCCCCGGGGCCACTGGCGCGGTACGTGTCCACCTCGCACTGCGCGAGTAACCGGTCTTCGGGAAGGCTCGCCCACGTCGCCCGAGGGAGCCCGTTCGTTGATGGTGTCGGGTGTGACACGATCCGCCCTCGCACTGCGAACGAAAGAAAGAGGTGCACGGACACGGGTGGCTGCGCCACGGTTCAGTGCAGGGCCGTTGAGTTCGTGGCCCTGGGGGCGGTGTGAAGGCCATTACGGAACGCGAACTGATGCGGCCTGTTGAGCCGCTCGGGCCGTCAACAGCTTTGGGACCGCGTGTTAATACGTCTGGTCGCAGACCATACAGTATCGCGCGCCGGGGCGTCCGGGGTTCTTACGCCCGCAACTCGGGCACGCATCGGGATCGCGGGTGGCCGGCTTGATTGTGGGGGCCGTCGTTGGCGGCGCGACCGTTTTCGGCGCGGGCGGGGTCGGAGGCACCGGCGGGCGCGGCACGGGCGCAGGCGGCACCGGCAGGTGCCCGGCGGCCGGTGCGGAAACCGGGCGCGGAACCGGGGCCGGTGGTTTGGAAGGGGGAGCAGGCATCGGGAGCGGCAACCCGTCGTCATCGTCGAAGTCGAGCGGTTTTGGCGCGGTCACCGGCTTGGGTTTCGTGACCGGAAGGGGCGCGGGGCGCGGGGCTGCCGGAGCCGTTCCGCTACCGGTGCGCACCACGACCGTTACGTTGCCGGCTTCGCGGGTGTCACCGTCGCGCACCTCGGACTCCTCGCGAGCGGGCACATCGGTGCAGACCACGCGCCCGTTGCGAATGAAGTATCGGAGCGCGACATCGGCCGCGCCGCGCGCCCACACCGTACAGGCGCGCGCGTCGCCACCGATCTTGATCGGCTCGGTACCCAGGTTCACGGTTACGACCTCGCGCGGGCCGTACCGAACTTCGAGCCACGCGCTCCGGAACGCGGCCTCGACCACCGCGACCATCAAGCCGATGCACAGCCCGAGCGCCAACCCGCCCGCGAGCCGGCCGAGCACCGCGCCCGCAACGGCTTCTGCTGTAATGTAGGCGACCGCGCCG
>DASWYH010000567.1:0-2991 GCA_036405095.1 Gemmata sp.
GAGTGACAACGGGTTATCACTCACGGCCCCTTGAAACCAATCGCCCGGGACCCTCATAATCTCCTGATCCACCTTGGAAGCCCTGCCCGTTAGCCCCCGGCGGACGCCCCCCCGGCCCGCAATTCTTCGCGCACCTTCATCAGGATTTGGCCCAGCCGGTTCTTGCCGCTCCCGTCACCGCCGTCACCCCAGTACGAATCGTTCTCGGTGTGCTCGACGAGCTTCGCGTCGCCGGTGCCGAGCAGGATCGCCTTCAGGTCGCCGTGCTGGGTGAATTTCGCGCGCACGGCTTCGAGCATGATCTGATCCTTCACGCTCTCCCAGTCGCGCCGTAGCGGGCGCTTGCGGTCCCGACCCATGCTGGCGGCCTCCATCGGCCGCTCGGCCGTCCGCACCTCTTCGGCGTGTTCGGTGCCCTCGAACTTCATGGCCTGGAAGTAGTGCTCCGAGGTCGGCCACCGCTTGCCCTTGAGGGTGACCGCGTGGCGCGAGAAGTTCGAGAAGCACCCGTACTCGCCAGTCGTGGAGTAGAACTCGATCGTGGGCGGGGGCGCGGGTGCGGACATGGGGTGCCTCGTGAAGTGCGGCGGCCTTAAACAAGGAGACGGCTTCGGCCGCGCCGGTTCGCGCCGCCTTCAAAACGGACTCGCCCCTTACGGAATGGCCCCGGGTTGCGCCGGGTGCGGCCGCGCTCGTTGCGGCGCTCCCGACATCATGGGCACGGGAGACGAAGACCTCACGCGCCCTCGCCGGCGGCCCCCGCCGCAAGAACATGGGCGGCGTGAAACCGTGCGGGCGCCCAGTTCCCGTTCAAGAGTTCGCACACCGCGACCAGCCGACGGGTCGCGGCGTCGTCACGCAGGACCAGGCACTCCTGGGCGTCCGCAAGGGCCGCACGCGCCCGGTCGTGGCGCAGGTTCGACAGGCACCGCGCGCGCGCCGCGGCGTACCGCTCGGCGAGTTCGCGCAGCAGCCCGAGATCGGACTTGCAGCGCCGGCACACGTCCGACCGCACCTGACTGGCGCGGCACGTCGGGCACCGCATGGTCTCGGCGTTCATGGCCCCGTCACCCGGCGTCGTTGAGGTAAAAGATCAGGTCTTCCAGTTCCGCCGTGATGCGGCGGATGTCGGCCACGGAGCCGCGCGCGACGGCCGCCCGCAGGTCCTGAACCAGCCCCCTCATTTCGGCCGCGTCCTCCGGGCTGGCCGCCGTTTCCAGCGGCCCCGCCTTCGCGATCTGTACGTCCGCCGCTTCGACCGCGTGCCGCAGCTCGGTGGCACCGTCTGCGGGCGCGTCCCCCGGCCCTTCCGCACGGGCCGCGGCCCCGTCGGTGCCCTCTTCGGCCCCGTCGAACTCCTCGTCTTCCGCCCCCTCGAAGCCCTCGGAGCCGGCGAACAGGGCGTCGATGCGCTCGATGGCGTCGGTGCGCTCGCGGTGGCGGAAGCGCTCCATCATGTTGTCGATCACCACCTGCTTCGCCAGCCCCGTGGCGCGCTCGGTCGCGGTCACCCGCAGGATCCCGTTCAGGTCGAGGTCGAGCCGGACCAGGATCTGGTTCGGAGCGGGCGCGTCGCTCAGCCCCTGGATGGTGAACCCGCCGACGAGCGTGTTGAACCGGGTGTCGTCCTCTTCCCCCTGGAACACGCGGATCTCGGCCACCTTCTGGCCGTCGTGGGTGGTCGCGTACATTTCCGTGCGCGTCGCGGGGAGCGGGGTGTTGCGCTCGATGATGGGGGAGAAGCAGTGGGGGGTCGGGAACCCGTCCACCTCGCCCAGCGCCTCGATGCCCAGGGTGTGCGGGGTGATGTCCACGAGGACCGGGCCGAGGTCCATGCCGGCGATGAGCCCGCCCTGGACCGCCGCCCCCATCGCCACCGCCAGGTCCGGTTCGATTTCGGCGTGGACCGGGCGGCCGAGCCGGGTCGTCAGCAGGTGGCGGACCAGCGGCGTGCGCGTGGCCCCGCCCACGAGGAGCACCTTGTGAATCTGTTGGGCCTGGAGCTTCGCGTCCTCAAGGGCGTCGTCGAGGCACTTGAGCGTCTTCGCCAGGAGCGGTTCGATCAGGGCCTCGTACTCGGCGCGCGTCACCTCTTCGTTGAGGTTGAGCGGCACCCCGCCCTTTTCGGCGATGAACTCCTCGGCGACGACCGCCACCGGTTCGGTGGACAGCCGCTTCTTCGCCTCCTCGACGGCCCCGGCCACCCGGGAGCGGGCGGCGAGCGACTGGCGCAGGTCGATGCCGTGCTTGGTCTGGAACCGGTCGCACACGAAATCGAGCAGCCGCTGGTCGAAATCGTCGCCGCCGAGCTGCGTGTCGCCGTGGCTGGCGAGGATCTCCACGACGCCGGACTCCACCACGGCGATCGACACGTCGAAGGTGCCGCCCCCGAGGTCGTAGACGAGCAGCCGCTCCATCTCGGGCGGGTTCGGGTCGTAGGTGAGAACGGCCGCCGTCGGCTCGTTGATGATCCGCACCACCTCCAGGCCGGCCAGCTCACCGGCCTCGCGCGTCGCCTCGCGCTGCCCCTCCGTGAAGAACGCCGGCACGGTGATGACGGCCTTTTTCACGGGCTGCCCGAGCACCCGTTCCGCGCGCTGTTTGAGCGCGCGGAGGATCATGGCCGAGACCTCCTGCGGGCGGTAGGTCTGGTCCCCCAGCGGGACGGTCACGTCCTGCCCCATCTTGCGCTTGATCGACCGGATCGTGCGCTCGGGGGACAAGGCGTACTGGTTCCGGGCGGCCCTCCCGATCAGCAGTTTGCCCTGCGGATCGAGCCCCACGACCGACGGGAGAATGGGGTCACCGTCCTCGGCCAGCACGATCGGGCGCCCCGATTGGATGACCGCGACCTCGCTGTTCGTCGTCCCGAGATCGATCCCGATGATCGTTTCCACTGCGTGCCCCCCTCGGTGCCGGCTGCCCACAAAACGCCCCGCGCCGGACCCGCGGCGTGCGCCCGCTCCCACACAAGAACCCGACCGGTGGCGC
>DASWYH010000568.1:0-6075 GCA_036405095.1 Gemmata sp.
GCACAACTCAAGTATCCGAGGGTCCACAGCAACCTCTGCGCGGGGAGTTAGCGGAGCGGGTGCGGGGCGCTGGGGCACGAGAACCGGTGACCGTTCTTGGCCCGTCACTCGCCGCGCGCACCTAATGACTCTTCTTATAAACGGGTCAAAACTTCGACGGCGGCGACGGGCAGCCGGCGCCCGTCCTCGAACTCCACGAGCAGCCGGCGGGCCAGCACCTCGTGCGCGAGAACCTTCCCCTGTCCTTTCGCGGTCACCACCCGGGAGCCGATCGGCGGCAGCTCCTGCTGGAACTCCTCGTACACGTCCTGCTCGAAGCGGAGGCAGCACTTCAGGCGCCCGCACCGGCCGGAGATCTTGGTCGGGTCGAGGGTCGATTTCTGGAGCTTCGCCATCCGCATGCTGACCGGCGGCATCACCACCATGTGCGAGTTGCAGCACACGGGCTTGCCGCAGTCGCCGTAGTCCGCGAGCAGCTTGGCCTCGTCGCGCACGCCGATCTGGCGCAGCTCGATCCGGGTGTGGAACTCGCGGGCCATGCTCTTGACCAGCTCGCGGAAGTCCACCCGCCCCTCGGCGAGGAAGTAGAACACGAGCCGCTCGCCCCCGAAGATGTGCTCCACGTCCACGATCTGCATCGCGAGCCGGTGCTGCGCGACCAGCTTCGCCCCGGTCTCGTACTGGCGCTTCTGTTGGACCGCGATGTTGGCGATCTTCGCCCGGTCCTCGGCGGTGGCGACCCGGACGAGGTCGCCCCGGGTCGGCTCCGGGATCCCGGCGACCGCTTGCGGGGTCGCCGGGCACAGCGCTTCGCCGTGCTCGAGCCCGCGCTCGGTGCGCAGGACCACGACATCGGCGCGCGCAACGGTTGCGGTCGGCGCCGGGGTGAACACGCCGATGTGGCGCATCGAACCGTGGCGGACGAGGAACGGGTTCGGTGGTGTCGGAGTCATATCTGCGCCCCAGCGGTTGCGGTCGGAGCGCCCCGCTTGTCCGTTGCCCCGTTGAACGCTTCGGGCCGTGGATCGTTCACCCCGTGTATCGGGCCAAACCCTCAACCGCGTCTCGCTACTCCTGGGCGGCGAGCAGCTCCACGAGCCATTCGAGCGCGTCCCGCTCGGGCGCGTCCGGCGCGCGGCACCGGGCCAGGAGTTCGAGTTCCGCGCACCCCGCGTCTTCCAGCGCGTCGGCCAACACGGGGAGCAGGCTCATGTCACCGGTCGCGCGGCACCGCTGCGCCAGGTGGCGAACGGTGCCGCCGTTCCACACCAACCAGTCCGGCTCGGCGGGCAAGGAGACCTCGACGCGCGTTTCACCCACGGGAACCCGCGTGGCGACCACATCGATTCTATCACCCAACGGGAGCGCGCGTGCGCGAACGTCGCCAACGGTGCAATGAAACCCGAGCTCCGCGAGCAGGCGCGGCGCACGCCCCGGCGCGAGCAGCGTGAGGTCGAGTTCCAGCAAAAGCCCGCTCCCGTGCCGCGCGCGAACCCGCGCGGGGTAGCGCATCCCGACCTTCGCGGCGTGGATCGCGGGAATGTGTTCCATCGCCGGGGCTCAGGTGTGCAGCTCCACCACGTCCTTGTCGTGCAGGACGTGATCGCGGCCGACGGTTTGGCCGTCGTGGACCCCGCTGCCCCACACGCGGGCCGACTTCACCGCGTCTTCGAGGTCGCGGTGGACCTTGCCGGCGAGTTCGGCAACGGTGCTCCCGATCGGCGGCGTGAACGGCGCGGTCATGTCCGCGGGCTTCCCGGGCTGCTTCGTGTAGATGCGCATCACCCCGAGCGCCCCGTAAATGGCTTTGCGGAGGGCATCGAGGTTGTCGCCGCGCTCCGCGGAGATCACCAGCAGCGGGAACCGCGTCCCGAACTCCTCGCGCGCGATTTCGAGGCGGATGTCGGCGGCCTCGTCGTCGCCCTTCGTCGCAACCAGGAGCGTCGGGATCGCGTAAGTGGTCGGGTCGTCGGTCGCCGGTGTGCCCGGCGGCACCAGCTCGCGCCGGGCGACCTTTAACCGCTCCAGCGCGGCGGTTGTGGCGGCCGGGCCGTCGTCGTCCGCGAGATCGAGGAACAGCACCGCCGCGTCGGCCGCCCGTGTGATGTCGGTGACGAAGGTCTCGTAGTGGTCCGCGGTGATGGGCGGCAGATCGACGAGCTGGACCCGCGCGTCCTCGAAGTCCATCATCCCGAGGATCGGTTCGCGGGTCGTGAACGGGTACGGCGCGACCGCCGGGGTCGCCTTGGTCAGTTTCGCGAGCAGTTGCGACTTGCCGCAGTTCGGCGGCCCGAGGAACACGACCAGCCCGGCCCCCTGGCGCTGGAACTTGAACGTTCCCGGCGCGGCCTTCCTGGGTCCGCTCTTCGCCTGTTCGATCTGGTCGGTGAGTTCGGAAATCTTGGTCTTGAGTTCCGCCTGAACCTTTTCGCTCGCCTTGTGCTTGGGCAGCAGCACCCACATTTCTTTGAGCGCAACGAGCTTGTCCTCGGGCGTTTGCGCTTTCTTGTACCGCGCCTCGGCGTCGTGGTAGTGCGGCGGGAGATTAACGGCCATGAGTGCTCCTCGGGTGTCGCGCGTACCCGGGGGGCTTCGCCCATTGGCCGCGCACACCAATAGGGGGATTCTACAATAACGACGGGTGCTATTCAGGTCCGTCCCGGCCGATCGGTTCACAGCGGACCCGCTCCCGATTCGTCCCGCCGACCCCGCGCGGCCGTCCGTAGTATGGCGCCGGTCGACCGCATTCTATTACACCGGCACGAAAGATGCGCGTGGCTGTTGGTCCGGTTCGGAGTTGGGCCGCTTGCGCGTGTGGTGTGTCCGCGTCGGTTGTCCCCTCACCCGCAAGCGTGTCGAAGCCGACACGCTTGCGACCTCTCCCCGCCGAGCGGGGCGAGGTGAGAACCGGGGCGCCTCGGAACCGTGAGCCGGGGGGTGACGCGGACCAGGGCGCCGAACCTGCTCTGCGACGTGCTCGAAAGCCGCGACCTGCTCCGGAACCGTGAGCCGGGGGGGACGCGGACCAAGACACCGACGCCACACCTCGCCCCGCTCGGCGGGGAGAGGTCGCAAGCTTCCGTCCCCGGTAGCTTGCGGGTGAGGGGCACAACCGACGACCGCGCCCACACGCGCACAACCCGAAGCGACCGTGCGCGAGCGGGAATCGTCGCCGCACCACCGCACGCACGGATTCCAAGCCCCAAGGCGCGGCACCGCCGCCGACGGTGAGGATGTTGCGCGCCGGGGTAATACCCGGCCCCACCTGTCAGCGGCCCGCCGTGGGACCGAATGCCCCGGGATCTTCCTCAACCAAGCGGCTCGGACCCCGGGGCGAAGGCGGGGGCCCCTTTCTGCACCCCGTCGCGACCCGTACACTGCTGCTCACAGACGTTTCAACTCCCAGAGCGGTCCGGGCCGATGAAGGGGCTGTTTACGCGCCTTTGGGAAACGTGGCTCGCGGCTCCGATCCGCAAGGTCGAAGCGGACGCGCTGGCGTACCGGCTGTCCGACGCGGGCCGCCGCACCGACTGGCGCACGCCCGCGGTGCTCATCACCGCCGCCGTGTGCCTCACGGTTCAGAACTACACCTCGAACCCCTCTGCGGTGCTCGATGCTGTTAAATTCTGCGGGCGCCTGGTGGGCGCTCCGGAGACCGGGGCCGCCGCGGAGCAGGCCCTGCGCCGGTGGAGCTGGGACCAGCTGTCCAGCCGTATCTGGTGGGCGTGGGTGTCCGTGCTCACGTACGCGGGGCTCCCGCTCGTGGTGCTGGTACTCGGGTTCCGCGCGCCGCTCAAAGAGTACGGGCTGAAGCTCACCGGGGTGTTCAACGCGTGGCCGCTGTACGCCCTGTTCGTCCTGGTCATGGCGCCACTGGTGTGGTACTGCTCGGCCGGGGAGCGGTTCCAACACACGTACCCGTTCGTGCGGTTCCACTCGCCCGCGGAGGTGCGCGAACAATTGTGGAAGTGGGAGCTGTCCTACGCCGCCCAGTTCGTGGCGCTGGAGTTCTTCTTCCGCGGGTTCGTCGTGCACGGGACCAAGCACCGGTTCGGGGTGTACTCGGTGTTCGTGATGACGTTCCCCTACGTGATGATCCACTTCGGGAAGCCGTGGCCCGAAACGTGTGCGTCGATCATCGCGGGCGTGGTGCTCGGCTACATGAGCCTGGCGACGCGCTCGGTGTGGCTCGGCGCGAGCCTGCACATCGCGGTCGCGTGGGGCATGGATTTCGCGTGCCTCGCGCGCCGCGGGTTGCTCTGATCGTTTGCGGCGGCGGGCGCGACCGAACCGCTCGCGCCGCTCCCGGTGACCGAGTGAGTGGGTTCCAAGAAACGGGGACCCGAACGGTTCACGACCCGAACGCGCCTTCTTAAAGTGTACGCATGACCTCAGCTATTCGCGTCCGCGGCCTCGTGAAGACGTACCCCGCCCGGCCCCCGGTCGAAGCGGTGCGGGGGCTCGATCTCGACGTTTCCGTCGGCGAGTGCTTCGGGCTCCTCGGGCCGAACGGCGCCGGCAAAACCACCACCCTCGAAATCATCGAAGGGCTCCTCGACCCGACCGGCGGGGGGGTCGAAGTGCTGGGCCTCAAGTGGGGCCAGAACGACACCGAGTTGCGCAACAAGATCGGCATCTCGCTCCAGGAAACGCGCCTCTCCGACAAGCTCACCGTGCGCGAAACGGTGATGCTGTTCCGCTCGTTCTATGCGGCCGGCATCGCCCCCGATGAGGCCATCGCGCGGGTCTCCCTCGAAGAGAAAGCGGGCGCGTTCGTCGATAAGCTCTCGGGCGGGCAGCGGCAGCGCCTGGCGGTCGCGACGGCGCTCGTCGGCGACCCCGAGCTGTTGTTCCTCGACGAACCCACAACGGGCCTCGACCCGCAATCCCGCCGGCAGCTCTGGGACGTGATCCGCGCCGTCAAGGAGCGCGGGCGGACCGTGGTCATCACCACCCACTACATGGACGAAGCGGAGCGCCTGTGCGACCGCGTCGCGGTGATCGACCACGGCAAGGTGATCGCACTCGGCACCCCGGGGGAGCTGATCGCGCGCGTCGGGGGGGAGCACGTCATCGCCCTCGACCTCGACCCGGCGACCCAAACGCGCCCGGACCCGAAGGAGCTCGCCGAGCTCCCCACGGTCAACTCGGCGCGCGAAGAGGGCGACCGGGTCACCCTCACCGCCGGGGAGCCGCACCGCGCGCTCCCGGCGCTGCTCGACCTGATCCGCGCCCGCGGGGTGAAGATCGCGGGGCTGACCACCCGCACCGCAACACTCGAAGACGTGTTCGTGACGCTCACCGGGCGGCACCTCCGCGACGAGGCATAAACCCTTCAACGGTCCTGGGGCCGTCCCGCTTGCCGATCTGGAACACGAAATGAATCCCCTGTGGCAACTCAGCCTGGCCCGGTTCCGCGAGTTCTACCGCGAACCGGCCGCGCTCTTCTGGGTGTACGGGTTCCCGCTGATCCTCGCGTTCGTGCTGGGGCTCGCGTTCAGCGAGAAGCCGGTTCCTGCTGCGAGTGTGGACGTGCTGGCGGACCCCGCGCACCCGGACGCCACGGAAAAGCTCCGCGCCGCACTGGCAGCGGACCCCGGGGTGAGGGCCGAGGTCCACCCGGAGGCCGCGGCCCGCAAGCGGCTCCGCACCTCCAAAACCGACGCGGTCGTCGTCCCGCGGCCCGACAGCGCCGCCGGGCACGAGTACCAGTTCGACGCGACCCGCGCGGAAAGCGTCCTGGCGCGCAACGCGGCCGACCGGGCGCTGCTCCGGGCCGCGAACCCCGGCCAGGCGCCGGCCATCGAGACCCCCGTCACCGAGCCCGGGGGCCGCTACATCGACTTCCTGATTCCGGGGCTCCTCGGGATGAACCTGCTCGGCGGGGGCCTGTTCGGGGTGGGCTTCGCGGTGGGCGATTTGCGCGTCCGCAAGTTGCTCAAGCGGTTCCAGGCGACGCCCATGCGCCGCTCGGATTTCATGCTCAGCATCATGCTCGGGCGGCTCGTGTTCACCTTCGTCGACATCGGCCTCTTGCTCGGCTTCGCGTACCTGGCGTTCGGCGTGAAGGTGCGC
>DASWYH010000569.1:0-5171 GCA_036405095.1 Gemmata sp.
GAGGTTCCAGACCAACTCGCGGAGCAGTTGCGGGTGCGCCGCGACGAGAAACGGCCGACCCGGGCCGGGCTCAAAAGCCAGGTCCGCGGACCTGGGGTGATCAACCAGCGCGGCTGTGAACTCGGCCACCCAGCCGCCCAGATCGATCACATCCAGCGCCGGCGGGTGGGCGTCGGCTTCCGACCGCGCCAGGAACAGGAGCGATTCGACCGCCTGCGCCAGGTGGCCGGCCTGCCGGTGGACCACGGTCAGCACCCGTTCGTACTCCTCCGGCGAGCGCGGCCGTCGGAGGGCGACGTCCACGTGTCCGAGGATCGTCCCCAGCGGAGTTCGCAGTTGGTGCGACGCCTCGGCGGTGAACCGTTTCTCCCTTCCGAGCGCCGCTCGGAGCCGGTCGAGCAGGCCGCTGATTGCGGCGTGCAGGTCCTCCAGTTCCCCGCGGGCCCCTGCCGGAGGAAGGGACGAGTTGGCGTCCTCGGCCCGCATCGCCCGGGCCGAGGACGCCATCTCGGTAACGGGCCGCAGGGCCCGGCGGCAGACCGACCGACCGACCGCCAGGGCGGCGAGCCAGACCACTACCGCCACCCCGCCGAGGCCGATCGCCAGGGTGCTCAGGGTGGTGCGGATCGGACCCGTCCGCACGCCGGTGGTGAACACCAGCGCCGGGTACTCGCCCTTCTCGACCTCCTCCGCCGTCCGGTCCCGTGTGAGTTGCGCCGCGAGCGCCCCGGGTGGGTTGACGAGCCGCCGCATCACGCGCCAGCCGTCGGGGGTGGGGGCGGCCCCCGGATCGGCCCCCGCGGCCGAGATCAGGTCGGCGGTTCCCGGGGCCGCCGACTGGTCCACCGGTTGCCCGCGCGCGTCGGTGATGTACCAGTAAACGGTTCCGCCGAGCGGCCCCGGCCCGAGCGAGACATCCCGGTCTGTGGGCTCCCACTCGACCGAATCCGGTTCGATGTCCACGGACGCCACGAGGGTCGCCATCGACCGCTCGGCTGCGTCCTCGGCCTGGTGGTGAACGTACCACCGGGCGGCCGCGTAGGTGGCCGAACAGAAGGCCAGCAGGATGACGGCGAGAGACGCCTGGGAGAAGACGAGCAGGCGGGTGGTGAGGCTCACGGGCCGTCCCCCTCGACCGAGAACCGATAGCCGCGGTTGCGCAAGGTGTGGATCAGGCGCGGGCCGCGGGCCTCCAGCTTGCGGCGGAGGTCCTTGACGTGAACCTCAAGGGTGTTGGAGATGCCGTCGTACCGCTCGTCCCAGACCGACTCATAGATGCGGGTGCGGGTGAGCACCTGATCGGGGTAGCGGAGGAAGAACACGAGCAGCGCGTATTCCTTGGCGGTCAGGTCGAGCCGGTGCCCGCCGCGCTCGGCCCGGTGGGTCGCGAGATCGACCCGGACGTCGGCGCGCGAGAGAACGGTGCCCGTGACGGGGGCCGGGCGCCGGGCGAGTGCCCGAACGCGAGCGAGAAGTTCATCGAAGGCGAACGGTTTGCAGAGGTAGTCGTCGGCACCGGCGTCGAGGCCGGCCACCCGATCGGGGATGGCGTCCCGCGCGGTCAGCATAAGAACCGGAGTAGCGGCCCCCGCCTCGCGGTAGCGGACGAGCAACCCCAGCCCGTCCTCTCCAGCCAGGCCCCGATCCAGAAGCACCACATCCCACGAACCAGTCTGCAACGCGGTCCAGGCGGTCCCCACGTCCGCCGCCCGCTCGACCGTGAAGCCCTCTTCGCGGAGCCCGCGGACGATGAACTCGGCGAACTCATCCTCGTCCTCGACGACCAACACCCGGATGCCCATGTCTTGAACCACGCATGCCGCAAGGTGAGTTGGAGCGGGCGAAAACCAATTATACCCGGGTTACTCGCTAATGGGCCTGAGCCCGCTTCCACGGGCCGCCAAGTGAGCAACAATAACGGCCTGGTCGGCTACCACTCCCCAATACAGGTAGCCGGGCTTCCGTTCCTGTTGGAGCCGGCTGGGTGATTTGTGCGGTGGGGCACGCGGTGGCGGAAGCGGCCCAATGTGGGTCCTCCGACCTCACCACGACAGGCCATGCGAGCGGGAACCCGCCCGTGCCCAGCACGCTCCCGGAGGCGGCCTCGGCGAACCGGGTGGTCAATATGGGGCTTCGTGGGGCGGCCCAGCGGACCGGGGCCGGGCGCGCCAGACGCGCGCGTTCTCGAACGCTCGGGACACGCACCGAACGGCGACCGGGTTCCGTTGGTCCGTTCGCGCCTGGGTGCCGAGGGCAAGCACGGCCCAGGACGAGCGCGGGCACCGGGGCGGTGGAAACGGTCCGAGCGCACGGGGCAAGCCGAATATCCGGCCTACCCTCATGCACTGTAGATATGATATCGAATCCGCTTCAACAGCCTAACCAGAACCCGCAATTCACCTCTTGCCAAATAACCTTGCGGTTTCCGAATCGCCCCCTTAGCGGCCCGGAGGGGCCATCAGTTGCGGGATGGGCATCGGGGGCGCCCCGTACCCGGCGGCCGGGAAGTAGGGGTTCACCGGGAAGTTGCCGGTCATCGGCGGCCCGTAGAACGCGCCCGAAACCGGGGCCGGGGTGAGGAAGTGCGCGTCGTAGGGCCAGTAGTTGTACCACGGGGCGGCCTGGAACGCGGGCAGGGGCTGCTTGTGCGAACCGCCGAACAGGGCCCGTGGCGGGGCGCCGCCGAGGTTCCCACCGAGCCCGGCGAGGCGGCTGCCGAAGCCCCCGTGGCCGCCGCAACTGTGGCACGGCTTGTCCCCGGCGCGGGCGAGGTCGGCCGTGACGGCCAGTGCGAGCACAACACCCGCGGCGATGGTGAACGATCGAAGCAGTTTCATTGTGATGGTCCTTATCCTTGGGTGCAGCGCGCTTCCTGAGCGCGCCGGTCGAACGTCGAAACAGTCCCGGCAACGGGCGGGCACCCGTTCGGAAGCGCCCGCCCGCCACCGTTCGTTGTGGCGGGCGGAGGCGGTCATTTCGTCCCGGCAGTCGGGACCAGGTCGAGTACGGGGTTGAGCGCGGGAGCGGACTTATAGAACACGGCGGACTGGGCCGCCGAACCGAAGCCCGAGTAGCGCGCGACCGGGTCGCCGGTCGGCTCGGTCGGGGTGCTGACGGCGACCCCGCCGCACGACGAACACGCCGGCTGCCCGTGGGCGTGGGAGTTGCCCTTCAGCCACGAGTGCCCTTTGAACCAGCCGCCGTGCAGCCAGGAGGCGTGGAAGAACCCCGAGGCGTGCCCGTGGTGCCCGTTGAACACCTGGCCGTAGCGCCCGAACGGCCCCGGCCCGCGCCCGTACTGACCGGCCGCGTTCGCCGCCGGGTCGCCGTAGAAGTACGGGTCGTAGCGCAGGTACTGGTCCCAGGGGCCATACGGCGTAAACGGGTAGTAGCCGTAGTACGGGCCGTAGTTGAACAGCGGGCCGTGTTGGTGGAGCTTCTTGAACATCCCGAGGCAGTAGTCGCCGCACCCGAACCCGTTGTAGGGCGGGTTGGCGGAAGCCGTACCCGGCGTTGAGAAGAACAGAAGGGGCACCGCCAACAGGGCGGCAATCGTAAGGCGTCTCATCGGCGCGAGTCCTTGCGGTGCAGCCCGCTGCGGGCCGAGGCCCGTCCCCGTCCATAGCCGCGGGCACCAGAAACATCCCGCGCGAACGGCACCCACGCCACCAAAAGAAATGTGAACCGGTGGCCCAAAAGCGCACCCGGGCCGGCGCCCCGGGAACATCTGGAACGCCTCCGAGAACGCGCCGCCCTTCGGCGAGCGCCCTAACCGATGCGGTCGCGCAGCGCCGCGAGTTCGTCAGCGGTGACCGCGAACGACCCGACCCGCCGGTGCGCGGGCTCCGGCCCGTGGCAGTCGCTGCCCCCGGTCACCGCGAAACCGAGTTCCTTCGCGACAGCCCGGAGGCGCGCCGCGGGCGAGCTCCGGCCCCACGGGTACACGGCTTCGACCGCGTCCAACCCGAAGCCCTTCAGTTCCGTGAACTGCTCCGCGGGCATCTCGGCCGGCGGGTGCGCCAGGGACGCCACACCGCCCGCGGCGTGGACCCGCGCGATCGCTTCTTCCATCGGAACGAGCACCTTCGGGGGCGCCTGCCGCATCATCGGATGCACGAACCGCTGAAACGCCTCGGTGCGCGTTTTCGCGGCGCCGGACGCGACAACCAGGTTCGCCACGTGCCGGCGGCCGAGGCTCGGGGACGCCCCTTCGGCGAGCCGGGCACGGTCTTCGGGCACCCGTGCCCCGCGCGCCCGGACGAGTTCCACGAGTGCCCGGAACCGGTCCCGCCGGGCGTCGCACACGCGCGCCAGCGCCGCGTTCAGTTCGGGGTGATCGGTCCGCACGAAGTACGCGAGCAGGTGGAACTCGCGCCCGGCGAACGTGGTGCTGATTTCGACCCCGGGCACCACCTCGATCGCCGTTCCGGCGGCGGCCTGTGCCTCGGCGACACCGGCGAGCGTGTCGTGATCGGTGACCGCGACGGCCCGCAACCCGGCCCGGCGCGCGAGTGCGACCACCTGCGAAGCGGTGTAGTCGCCGTCGCTGGCGGTGGTGTGCGTGTGGAGATCGGCACGGGCCGGGACGGCCAGTTGCGCGAGCCGGCTGGCGGCCATCGTGTAAGCGGACGTGCGGGGCATTACGGTATCGGTCTCTGGCGTCCCGCCTGCTTTCCCGAGGCGAGCGGTGTAGCTTTGCGGCGCCCGGCGCAGCGCCCCACCCGCCGAGCCCGGGCGGCGGGAGCCCGCGCTCCGCAGGGTATCAGGCCGGCGGGGCCGCCACCTTCCCGTCGCGCGCCTTGCCGATGCGGTCGAGCACCCCGTTCACGAACGCCGGGGAGTCCTCGGACCCGAACCGCTTCGCCAGTTCGATGGCCTCGTTGATGACCACTTCCAGCGGCTGCCGGTTCGGGTCGAACAGCAGCTCGTAGGTGCCCAGCCGCAACACGTTGCGGTCCACGGGGGTCATGCGGGTGAGCCGCCAGTTGGTCGCGGCGGCCTTCAGCGCCTCGTCGATGGCGTCCTTCCGCCCCACGACCCCGTCGTAGAGCGCGAACCCGTAGGTCGCCATCTCCGCGTCGCCGAGCAGGCGGTCGCGGACGAACTTGGTGAGCGCCTTTCGGGGCACCGGTGTGGGGTTCTGGTCCCACTGAAACAGCAGTTGTAGAACC
>DASWYH010000570.1:0-5777 GCA_036405095.1 Gemmata sp.
AGATCACCGACTTCGGCCTCGCCCGGGTGGCCGACGACGCCAAAATGACCGCCGACGGCGCGCTCATCGGGACCCCGTTCTTCATGGCCCCCGAAACGATCCAGGGGGAGGAGGCGAACGCCCGCTCGGACCTGTTCGGGCTCGGCGGGGTGATGTACCACCTCGTCACCGGCAAGGTGCCGTTTCCGGGGCAGACGGTGACCGCCGTCTTCAACGCGGTGTGCGGGACCGCGCCGGTGCCGCCGAGCCGGGTCCGGCCGGCGGTTCCGGACTGGTTTGAAGAGGTGATCCTCCGACTCCTGAGCAAGAACCCGGCCGAACGGTATCCCGACGCCGGGAGCGTAGCCGCAATCCTCGGCGAATACTGCTAATGATGTGCCGATTATTCCGGCCCGAGAACGGGACGTGTGTGAGTCGTATGGAATTTTTGTTGCTCGGCCGGCGCGTTTCCTCATACGATATTCATCGTGTAACACCTCTTGGCACGCCACGTTGGCCCACTCATGACGTAATGCGGGTGCGCGATGCCGATTGAGATGCCTCACCGTTCGGCCCGGAAGTCGGCCCCGGCCCGGCCCGCGATCTTGGTCGCCGAGGACGACGACGCCGTGCGCGAGTTCGTGCGCATCGTACTCGACCACGCCGGGTTCGAGGTCCGCGTCGCCCCGAACGGGGCCGCCGCCGGCGACCTGTTCGAAACGGACCCGAGCGCTTTCGACATGCTGCTGACCGACGTGGTCATGCCGCTCGCCACCGGGGTCGAACTGGCCGAGCGGGTCCGCGCGACGCGGCCGGAACTGCCCGTGCTGTTCATGTCCGCATACCCGGGCACCCCCGGGCTCTCGCCCTGCCCGCTCCCGCCCGGCGCCGTGCTGCTCGAAAAGCCCTTCTCGCTCATTCAGCTCCTCGAACGGGTCCGTGCCACCCTCGCCGGGGAAGCGGTCTGACGCGCTCCTCGGCCCGAAGTTCCCGCCGTCGCAATCCGCCCCTACCCGTAAGATGAACGGACCGAACCCGATCGCGGCGCTCCCGCCGCAGTGTTGAGGCGCGCTCATGGCTTCCGAAGACACCGACGGCTCGAACCCGCTCGGACCGGCTCATCCGCTCGTGGCGACCGCCCTGCGGCTGGCCGCCCGCGCCGCCGATACCGGTGACCCGGAAGGCAGTTACGCCCTGCTCGCGTGCGCCGCACGGCTCGCGCGCAAGGTCCGGGGGCTGAGCGAGGTGGCCGACTTCCGGCTCGAACGCGCGCTCGACGACGCTGAAAACGAGACCGGCCCGGACGCACAATACGATGCGGTCCGCGACGCACTCGAGTCGCTCGCCGGCGATCCCGACCCGGCCGACGAAGACGGCGCGCCCCCGGCGGACCCGCTCGCACTCGCGCAGGCGCTCATCGGTCAGGCCATTTCGATCGGCGCCCCGGCGTACAACACCGGGGACAAACGGGGCTGTTACGACGTCTACTCCTGCACCGCGCGGGCGATCCTCGCCACCGCGGCGGAGCTACCGGAACCGGCCGCGACCAAGCTCCGCGACGCGCTCGCGAAGTGTACCGAACTGGACGAACCGGACGCGCAAGCATGGGCCATGCGGCACGCGTTCGATGCGGTCGGGGAGATGGGACCGGGGGGCGGCGCGGTCGCCCCGCAACAGGTTCTGGCGCTAATCTCGATGGCGGTCTCGATCGGCGCCCCGGCGTTCAACGCGGGCGACCACCGCGGGTGCTTCGAGGTGTACTCCTGCACGGCGCGCCTGCTGGTGAACAGTTCCGCCTGCCCGGACCCGGCGAAAGACGCGCTCCGGGCCGCGCTCACCGCCGCTTGCGTGGTGCCGAACGTGACGCGCCAGGCGTGGATCATGCGCGAGGCGTTCGACAAGCTGATCGGCGAGGCGACCAAAGAGGGCTGAGCCCGGCGCGCCGCCGGGGCCGCTGCGTATAATCGCACTCCAGACCTCTCCTCCCCCATTTCCGGAGCACCCGTTCATGCGATCCACCCGCTGGGCGATGGCCGCGGTCGTCGCGGTTCTCGTCACCACCACCCGCGCCGAGGAGCCGAAGAAGTTGACGTACCCCGAAACGAAGAAGGGAACCGTGGTCGACGAGTACCACGGGACGAAGGTCGCGGACCCGTACCGGTGGCTCGAAGACGACGTGCGCGAGTCCAAGGACGTGGCCGCGTGGGTCGAGGCCGAGAACAAGGTGACGAACGCGTTCCTGGAGGGCATCCCGGAGCGCGAGGCGATCAAGAAGCGCATCACCGACATCTACAACTACGAGAAGGTCAGCGCCCCCTTCAAGCACAGCGGCCGGTACTTCTTCTTCAAAAACGACGGGCTCCAGAACCAGAGCGTCCTGTACGTCAAGGACTCGCTCGACGGCGCCGAGAAGCTCCTCATCGACCCGAACGCGTGGACCAAAGACGGCACGCTCGCACTCTCCGGCCTGGAGGTGAGCGACGACGCCAAGCTCATCGCCTACGGGACGGCGCAGTCCGGCAGCGACTGGAACACCTGGAAGGTGCTCGATGTTGCGACCGGCAAGACGCTCCCCGACGAACTCAAGTGGGTGAAGTTCAGCAACACGTCGTGGACGAAGGACAGCAAGGGCTTCTACTACAGCCGATTTCCTGAACCGCAAGCAGGAGCCGCGTTCCAGAACCTGAACGTGGACATGAAGCTGTACTACCACGTACTCGGCGCGCCGCAGTCCGAGGACAAGCTGATCTACGAGCGCAAGGACCACCCCAAGTGGACGATCGGCGGCGGGGTGACCGAGGACGGCAAGTACCTCATCATCTCCATCGGCGACGGCACCACGAGCCGCAAGGTGCGCATCGCGTACCAGCCGCTCGGCGCGGCCGACAGCAAGATCGTGGAGCTGATCGACAACCACGAGAACAAGTTCAACTTCCTGGGTAACGACGGGGGCGTCTTCTACTTCCAAACCGATTACCAGGCGCCGAAGTACCAGGTCATCGCGATCGACACCAAGAACCCGGACAAGAAGAACTGGAAAACCATCGTCGCGGAAGCGAAGGAGCCGCTCGACGGCGTGAGCCTGGTGGGCAACCGGTTCATCTGTAGCTACCTGAAGGACGCGAAGACCGCCGTCAAGGTGTACGAGGTCGATGGCAAGTTCGTCCGCGACGTGGACCTCCCGGGCATCGGCACCGCGAGCGGGTTCGGCGGCCACCGCGACGACCAGGAGACCTTCTACACGTTCTCCAGTTTCGCGACGCCCCCGAGCATCTACAAGTACGACGTCGCGACCGGCGAGAGCAAGCTGATCCGCCAGGCGAAGGTCAAGTTTGACCCGTCGCTGTATGAAGTGAAGCAGATCTTCTACACGAGTAAGGACGGGACCAAGGTCCCGATGTTCATCGCGCACAAGAAGGGCATCAAGCTCGACGGCACGAACCCGACGCTGCTCTACGGCTACGGCGGGTTCAACATCTCGCTGACCCCGGGGTTCTCGGTCTCCCGGCTCCAGTGGATGGAAATGGGCGGGGTGTTCGCGGTGGCGAACCTGCGGGGCGGGGGCGAGTACGGCGACGCCTGGCACCGGGCCGGTACGAAACTCCAGAAGCAGAACGTGTTCGACGACTTCATCGCGGCCGGCGAGTACCTCATCAAAGAGAAGTACACCTCCCCGAAGAAGCTCGCGATCCAGGGGGGCAGCAACGGCGGCCTCCTCGTCGGCGCGTGTCTGACCCAGCGCCCGGACCTGTACGGCGCGTGCCTCCCGGCGGTGGGCGTGATGGACATGCTGCGGTTCCAGAAGTTCACCGCCGGGCGGTTCTGGGTGGACGATTACGGTTCGTCGGACAACAGCGCGGAGTTCAATGAGCTGATCAAGTTCAGCCCGTACCACGTGCTGCTGAAGAACGGCCCAAAGGCGTACCCGGCGACGCTCATCACGACCGCGGACACGGACGACCGCGTGGTGCCGGGTCACAGCTTCAAGTTCGCGGCGGCGCTGCAAGCGAACAACTCCGGACCGAACCCGACCCTCATTCGCATCGAGACGAAAGCGGGCCACGGGGCCGGCAAGCCAACGGCCAAGATCATTGAGGAAGTGGCCGACCAGTGGGCGTTCCTCGTGAAGACGCTCGACTTCAAGCCGACGATCGAGAAGTGACCGCCGGCGGATATGAGCAGCGGCGCGGCCGGGGAACCACCTCGGCCGCGAGCGTTTGGTGTACCTACGGTGGGGGTACGAGAGATGACGGAAGCCGAGTGGGGGGAAGAACAAGCGCATCCCCAGAGGATGGTGTGGGGTCTTCGTGGAACCTCTGCGACGCGGACGAAGAACGGGCGCCGGAAACTACGTTTATTCGCGTGCGGTTGCTGCCGTCTCTTTTGGGCTCACATTACGCACGAACTCTTTCGGCAAGCGATAGAAGTTGCAGAGCAATTCGCAGAGGGGAAGACAACAAAGCAGAAATTGGAAACAATGGGGTTGTCGCTTCAGCCTTTTCTTCACAACGTGGGCCTGTCAGCCGAAAGCGAACGGGCGCAAGAAGGAACTGCGTGGTCAATGATCCACGGGTTAACGCGCCTTCAAGCACTCGCTCCGGCTTTTTATATGACCTGTTTCGAACTTCCACTCGCGGGATACTGCGGCGACCCCGCAACAGCAAATCGCATTATCTGCGACTTGTTGCGCGACGTTTTCGGCAACCCGTTCCGGCCCCTCACTTTCGCGGCCGTGTGGCGCACTGACAACGCAGTGGCGCTCGCGCGCCAGATGTACTCCTCTCGCGATTTCAGCGCGATGCCGATCCTCGCGGATGCGCTCCAAGACGCGGGGTGCGATTCCGGCGCCATCTTGAGGCACTGTCGCGACCCGAAGCAGGTTCACGTTTGTGGTTGTTGGGTCGTCGATTCGGTGCTCGGGAAGGCGTGACGCGGCCCTTGCGATCGCGCACACCGAAGAAGACAATACTTTCCCTGCTCTCACACACGCCGTACAAAAGGGCCACCGACTCATGGCTGCCAACGCACCCGACACCGACGCCATTGCCGCAAAAGCGGTCGAACTCATTCAGCCCGACATGGTGGTGGGGCTCGGCACCGGGCGCGCCGCAACCGCGTTCATCCACGCGCTCGGCGCAAAGGCGCAAGCGGGGCTGCGCATCCGCGGGTTGCCCACGTCCGAAGCATCCGCGGCGCTCGCGAAGAAACTCGGCATCCCTTTGGTCACCTTCGACGACGTACCGCACATCGACGTTTGTGTTGACGGCGCCGACGAGATCGACCCCGCCGGCGACCTCATCAAAGGGTACGGCGGCGCTCTCGTTCGTGAGAAGATCGTTGCCGCGTATGCCCGAAAGTTCGTGATCCTTGCCGGTGCCGAAAAGGTGGTCAAGGTGCTCGGGGAGCGCGGCAAACTCCCCGTGGAGGTGCTGACGTTTGCGCTGACCCCGTGCCGCAAAAGTCTCGAAGCGATGGGTTTCCCGTCACGACTCCGGATGAAGGACGGGGAGGTGTTCGTGACCGACAACGGGAACTACATCCTCGACTGCCACACGACCGCGATCACGGACCCGGCCGAAACGGACACACGGATACTCGCGCTCCCCGGTGTTGTCGGCACCGGGATCTTCGCGAAAATGGCTCACGTCATCATGATCCAGGGCGCCGACGGGAGCGTCGAAGTGCGCCCCGGCAGCGCGGAGTAAATTAGAGGCGGTGGCCACAAAAGAAAGCGCACAAAGGTCACAAAAGAAAACCAAGCGTTGACCGTCCTTTTGGTTTTCGTTTGTGACCTTTGT
>DASWYH010000571.1:0-5928 GCA_036405095.1 Gemmata sp.
GTGAGCAGGTCGAACTCGTCGCACACCCGCTCGCGCTCGCGGTCCAAACCGAGCGGGCGGATTTCAAGTTCCCAGAGCATCGCGTACCTGTTTCCCTTCGCTTAACCACTGCACCAAGCCCTCACGGTCGCCGGCTTCGAGCAGCGTTCGGAATCGGTTCATCCGGTCGGTGAACTGGGCGAGCGCGGCGAGCGTGCCGTCGCGGTTGGCCTCGAAGATCGCGGCCCAGAGGCGCGCGTCGCCGGCCGCGATGCGGGTGACATCGCGGAACCCCCCGGCGGTCAGGCTGAGCCACTCTTTGGGCGTGACCCCCGCGACCGCGGACGCGACCGCGTGCGGGAGGTGGCTGGTGAACGCCACGGTGCGGTCGTGCTCCTCGGCGTTCATCAGCACCACCCGCGACCCGAGCGCCTCCCAGAAGCGCCCCACGGTGACGGTGCGGCCCCAGTCCGCACCGAACTTTCCCACGATGAGCACCGTCACCCGGTTGGCGAACAGGTCGGCGCGCCCGTGCTCCGCGCCTGCCTTTTCGGAGCCCGCCAGGGGGTGCGCGGCGACGTACTCGACGCCCGCGGGCAGCTTCCCCTGCACCGCCGCAACGATGTTGGCTTTCGTGCTCCCGGCGTCGGTGAAGTACGCCCCCGGGCGCGCGTGCGGGGCGCCCGCCAGAATCACGTCCGCGATCCGATCGACCGGGGTGCAAACGACCACGAGCTGCGACCCGGCGACGCCCGCCGCGAGGTCGGTGGTGGCGGAGTCGAGGGCGCCGAGTGCAACGGCCCGCGCGCCGACGGCGGGGTCACGGTCCACCCCGACGACGCGCCCGGCGACGGCCCGCGCCTTCGCCGCGAGCCCGACCGAGCCGCCGATCAAGCCCACGCCGACGATGGTGATCTGGTCGAACAGCATTCCGAAATTATAAGAACGCGGCCGGAATGCAGCAGGGCTCCCGGAATCGCAGAAACCGCTTGCCGTGCCCTACCTCCTTGGGAGATAACGGAAAGAATGACCCGCACCCCCGCGCGCCCCGATCCGTTCGCGCTGTCGCGCCGCGACTGGCTCCGCGTCGGCGTGCCCGCCGCGCTGGGGCTGGCGGTGCCGCGCGCGCAGGCGAAACCCGCACCTTCGGGTGCGGGTTTCGGCCGCGCGAGGTCCGTGGTGGTGGTCTTCACGAGCGGCGGACAAAGTCAGCTCGACACCTGGGACCCGAAGCCCGGCGCCCCCGAAGAGGTGCGCGGCAGCTTCCGCAGCATCCGGACCGCAACCCCCGGGCTCCGGGTGTGCGAGCACCTGCCGCGCATGGCCGCGCTGGCGAACCGGTTCGCGGTTCTGCGGTCCATGACGCACGACGACCTCGACCACGGGTCCGCGTGCTACCTCGCCCTGACGGGGCAGTTCCACCCGCGCAAGTCCTCGAACCCGCCGCCCCGCCCGACCGACTTTCCGGCCCTCGGGGCCGTTCTGAAACGGGTCCGCCCCGCGACCGCCTTCCCGCACACCGCGGTTCACGTGAACGGGCCGCTCCTGGCGCCCAAAGAGGTGAGCCCGGGACAGTACGGCGGGTTCCTGGGGCGCGGGTACGAGCCCGCCGAACTCGGCAACGTGACCGATACGGGCCGGCTCGTTGAAGCGCTGAACCTGCCCGCCGATGTGCCCGCCGAGCGGCTCAAATCGCGCCACGACCTCCTGGCGAAACTCGACCCGGGCACGAGTTCCGATCCGCTCGCCCAAAAGGCGTTTGAGCTGGTCAACGCGCCGCGCGTTCGGGCCGCGTTCGACTTGGACCGCGAGCCCGAGAAGCTCCGCGACCGCTACGGGCGGCACCGGTCGGGGCAAGCGTGCCTGATGGCCCGGCGGCTCGTGGAAGCGGGGGTACCGTGGCTCACGGTGTTCTTCAACCACGGCATCCGCGGGCAGGACGACCACCCCGAAGACACCGACGAGTACGGCTGGGACACGCACAACGACATCTTCGATTCGCTGAAAACGCACCTGCTGCCGCGGTTCGATGCCAGCGTCGCGACGTTCCTCGAAGACCTGCGGGTCCGCGGGCTCCTGGAAACCACGCTCGTGGTGGTGATGGGCGAGTTCGGGCGCGCGCCGCTGGTCGCGCTGGAAAAGAACTTCGCGGGTTCGTCGCCGGGGCGGAAGCACTGGGGCCGGTGCTACTCCGTTCTCCTGGCGGGTGCGGGTGTGGTCCCCGGCGCTCTGTACGGAACGTCGGACCGCATCGCGGCGTACCCGCAGTCGGACCCGACCACCCCGGGCGACCTCGCGGCCACCATGTTCCACGCGCTCGGCATCCCGCCCGACGCGCACTACACCGATGCCAACGACCGGCCGTACAAAGCCGTGATCGGCAGGCCGATCACCAAACTGTTCAGTTAACCCCCGGAACCCGTCATGCGCTGGCTCCTCCTCTCCCCGCTTTTTGTGTTCGCGGGCCCCGCGACCGCGGCCGACCCGGACGGCTTCACGCCCCTCTTTGATGGCAAAACGCTCGACGGCTGGACGTTCATCGTGAAGCCGGACAAGGCCGGCAAGAAGGCCGATCCGAAGGACACCTGGAGCGTCGTGGACGGCACCATCCGCTGCACCGGCAAGCCGAACGGGTGCATGGTGACCAAAGGCGAGTACGGGGACTACGTGCTCAAACTGAAGTGGCGCTTCCCGGCGGGCGGCAAGGGCGGCAACACCGGGGTGCTGCTGCACGTGCGGGACGACAAGTACTGGCCCACCTCGATCGAAGCGCAGCTCCTGACCGGGCGCGCCGGAGACCTTCTGCTCACCAACCCGCCCGATGCGAAACTCGACGTGGACCCGAAGCGCCAGAACCCGAAGGTGGAGCGCCACTTTTTCCGCATGGAGACCCGCGCCGATGTGGAGAAGAAGCTCGGGGAGTGGAACCAGTACGAAATCACCTGCAAGGGCGGCGACATCGCGCTCGTCATCAACGGGGTGAAGGTGAACGAGGGCAAGAACGGGAACCTGACGGGCGGGCGCATCGCGCTACAATCCGAGGGCGCCGAAGTTCACTTCAAGGACGTGGCCATCAAGAGCCTGAAGTGAATCCCGCGAGGCGCGAAGGGCGTTCGGGGTTCCGCAGTTGGTCGGTTGGGCACCCTCGGGGCGGGCGTTCGATATCAGTCCGTGGGCGCGGCGGATCACGGAGCGCCCTCATGCCGACCATCATCGCGTATTCCCATGTGCGCTTCTCCGGCGCCGCACGGGCCGAGGGCCACCCGGGCCGGCCGGACCTTCTGTCAGCGGCACGGTTGGCCCCTTGATACGGCCCTCAGCCCGCGTGACCTGGGGGGCCGCGTTTCACGGCAGCCGCGCCGCGGCCGGCAACTTCCGGACCTTCCTCAACGCCGTCGAAGCCGGCCGGGTGAAACCGAGGCCGCCTTCGTGGTCGAGAGCTTCGGCCGGATCGGCACCAGGCACCGCCGCCCATGACCTGAACTCGGTAGACAACCTGGCGCCGCTCGCGAAGCCCAATATCCCGCTTCCGCTCGTGCGCGGCGCCAAGGGCACCTCGGTCCCGCGCGTTGAGAATTCGGAAGTGGTACGCGACCGGACCGGGCGCTCGGCGGCCCGGTCGAGCGCACCGTGAAGCCCGGCCAGGACCGCCACCCGTACGGGCTGAAGGGCGTGGCGCCCGTGGTGAAGAAATTCACCACGGCGCTCGGGCCGAAGAAGTGACGGCTACCGGGTACGGTTTCTTGTCGCCCGGCCGCGTGATACTCTGACGGGGTGCCCCCGCGCGGCCGGGTGCCCCGGCGGCGGTAGAGCAAGAGGACGAAGCAGCCATGAAGTACATCGACCCGCACATCCACATGATCTCGCGGACCACCGACGACTACCAGCGGATGGCCTACGCGCAGTGCGCGGCGATCTCGGAGCCCGCGTTCTGGGCCGGGTTCGATCGGGGCAGCGCGCAAGGGTTCCACGACTACTTCCGGCACCTCACGGAGTTCGAGCCGAAGCGCGCCGCGCAGTTCGGCATCAAACACTACTCCTGGCTCTGCATCAACGCGAAGGAGGCCGAAAATGTCTCCCTCTCGCGCGAGGTGATCGCCATGATCCCCGAGTTCCTCTCGCGCCCCGGCGTACTCGGCATCGGAGAGATCGGCCTCAACAAGAACACCCCCAACGAGGCCACCATCTTCCAGGAGCACCTCGACCTCGCCGCCAAAACCGACGAGCTGATCCTGATCCACACCCCCCACCTGGAGGACAAGTACAAGGGCACGCGGATGATCGTGGACATGCTCAAAAACGACCCCCGCATCAAGCCGCACCGGGTGTGCGTCGATCACGTCGAGGAGCACACGGTGCGGCTCGCCCTCGATAACGGGTTCTGGTGCGGGATGACGCTCTACCCGGTCACCAAGTGCACCCCGGCCCGCGCGTGCGACATCATCGAGCTGGTGGGCACGGACCGCATCATGGCGAACTCGGCCGGCGACTGGGGCCGGTCCGACCCGCTCGCGGTGCCCGAGCTGATCCAGGAGATGAAGCGCCGCGGGCACCCCGAAGCCGACATCCGCAAGGTGGTGTTCGAGAACCCGTTGAGCTTCTGGCGCCAGGCCAACAACTGGAAGGAGTGGCCCCCCGAGCCGAGCGCGAACGGCGCCGCGCTCGCCAAGACCAAAGCCGGGTATTAGAGTTCCGGGGCACCGGTCGTAACGTTGAAGGCCGCAGCGCCTTCCCGGTTCCGGGGCTCGAGTTTGTGCCCCCGCGGCTTGCCGAACGACTCCCGCCCCACAACCGCCGGCTCCGCTCCCCGCTTCACAGGAAGAGACCCCGACATGGCCCGTCGCACCCCGAGCCTCGCCGACACCATCCGCGCCGCCCTCGCGCGGCCCGACGCCCCCCTCGCGGAAGCGCTCGAGCCCTGGGAGGACCAGGAACTCACCCTCGCCGACGCCGAAGGGCTGGTGCGGGCGCTCGCCGAAATCACCGACGTGAAGCCGCTGCTCGACGAGGGGGCCGGGACCCCGCTCCAGGCGCTCGCCGTGCTGTTCCAGAACGAGGCCGGCGACGACGCCACGCGCCACCTCCGCGACAAAGGGATGGACGAACTGGTGCGCCTGTTCGACCTCGCCCTCGCGCTCACCGACGTGGACCCGGACCCGCTGCTCACCGTGTGCAAGATGTTCGCGGTGTACGTCTCCAGGCCCGGGCTGGAGCGCGTCGTCCGGGCCGTGCGCCGGTTCCCGGACGATTACATGTGGGAGATCGTGTTCGGCGTGTACGCGGAAGAAGGGCACCCGCTGGGGGCCGAACTGGTCGACCGGCTCCGCGACCCGCTCCCGACCGACTTCGCGGCCGTCGCGCTGCTCGACCTCGCGAACGCGATGGCCCGCGACCAGCGCCTCACGGCGCACCCGTTCGACACCGGGGACGGGCACCAGCGCCTGGAACTGTGGCTCACCGATTCCGACCCCGGGAACTTCAGTTGCGCCCACAGCGCCGCCGCCGCGCTGCCGTTCATCGACGCGAAGGCGCGGAACCCGCTCGCGGCGCTGGCGATGGACCACCCGGACCCGGACGTGCAGATGGAAGCGGCCTGGGCCAGCGCGCACCGCGGCGGGACCGCCGGCCTCACGTTCCTGGCCCGCATGTGCGAGGACCCGAACTACAGCCTCGCGGCCCAGCAGTACCTCGAAGACCTGGGCCAGAGCGACCGCGTCCCCCCCCGGGCGCTGGAACCGAACTTCCACGCGCTCGCGCAGATGTGCCAGTGGCTGCGGCACCCCAACGAGTACGGCGAGCCGCCCACGCACATCGAGCTGTACGACACGCGCGAATTGGACTGGCCGCCCACCGACGACCGGCGCCGGGTGTGGCTGTTCAAGTACACCTACGCGGGCCTCGCCGCCGACGGCACCGACACCGTCCGGCTGGGCATGGTCGGGTCGATCA
>DASWYH010000572.1:0-7222 GCA_036405095.1 Gemmata sp.
CCGCACCTGGTACGGGCGCAGGGCCGCCTTCAACCCGCCGGGCGGCTCCAGTTCGGCGAACTGCGACGCCGTGAGTTCCTTCAAGAACTGCTCCACCCACCCGGACGCGACCGCGCCGCGGGCCGGAAGCTCCGTGCCCTCGGGGGCGGCCCCCAGCGCGAGCTTCATCACGTCCCGGGCTTTGACCTTCGCGGGCTTCTTCTTGACCAGCGCGATGGCCGCCTGAATGTCCTCGGCGCTGACCTGCACCCACGTGCCGCGGAGCCGCACCAGCGAGGCCTTTTGCTTCGCGAGCTGCTCCAGTTCGGCGAGCGTCAGCTCCCCGTCCCCGAGGGCCGCGGCCCAGCGGAACTCGACGAGGTCTTCGAGCGACAGCCCGCCGCCGCCGGACATCGGCGGGCTCTTCACCTTGGCGGTGACTTCGAGCTTCTGTTTGGTGGCGTGCCCGGTCCACCACGCGGGCAGGAACACCCCGAACCCGGCCTGTTCGAGGAGCCACGCGGTTTCGTTCAGGAACCGGTGCGCGCCGGCGGTCGTGGTGGCGAACCCCGTTGGCGTCGCCCCTTTCAGGCTGGCTTCAATGTCGGGGCTGAGGTTCGCCGCCTGCCCGAGCCCGGCGAGCAGGACCGGTTTCGGGTCGCTCCGTGCGGCACGGGTCTTCCCGGCCCACACATCGGCCGCGGGAAGTTGTAAGCTCGGGTCGTCGTGGGCCTGGAGCACGTAGCGCACGTGCCACGTCTGGGCGCGGGCGCTCTCGGCCGGTTCGTCGAGCCGGAAGCAGAGCCGGAACGGGGCGGCGTCGGTCGCCCCGATCGGCGCCCGCCACTCGCGCACCTGCGCAGCGAGCTGGGCCGACTCGGCATCACTTCCGCCCATCGCGCCGGTCGCGGACCTCAGCGCATGGAGCCAGCGGTCGTGGACGCTGTCGAACGCCTTGCGCGACTTCTCGGGCACGGGTCCGCGCGCGAGCTGATCGACCGCGAACCCGACGAACGCGCGCAGTACCTCCGCGGCCGGGCGGTCCGGGAGCGCGTCGCCGAGCGCCCGGCACGCGGGAGGCATCGCTCCCGCGAGCCGGGCGAACCGGCCGCTGTCGGCCCCGCTGAGGGTCGGAACCCACCGCGCGAACCACTCTCCCCCCATTTGGACCACATCGGGAAGGAACCGTTCGCGGGCCACCAGTGCCGCGGCGAACCGCAGCGCCGCGCTCCAGTACCGGAGGGTGCCCCCGGTTCCGACCCCGGGGGCCAGCGTGGGCCGGTCGCCGACACCGGCCAGGAAGCTGAGCGCGATGTCGCCGCGCGGTACGAACCCGGACACGAGCCAGGGCTTCAGTTCCGATGGCCCCTCGCGCCGCTCCGCGAGCAGCGGCGACGACGGCACCGGAGCCCCCGCAACGGTCGGCAACCAAACCGTAAACGAATCGCGACCCGGATGCGCTCCCACGGCGAGCGCAGCTGCTAGTTCGGCACCGGTGGCCGCAAAGGGGTGCCGGGCCGGGCGCTTCGCAGCCGCGCGCGAAGCGGGGCCGTCCGAGGTCGGGGCGCGCTCCCCCCAGATGACGCACCGGTGGTTCACGAAACCGCACTGGAGGAGGAGCATAACCGGCCCGCCAACCGTGGAGCGTTACCGCGGTCAGTTTATCGCCCGAACCTGCGAGGTGTGCCATGGGTCACATTAGAGTCGCCCTTCCAGCGCTGAAACCACGCCGATGTTGCGGGTGACTTCAATTCGGAATGGTGCCCCTGACCGGCTAACCTCTGGGAAGAATCGCGCCCCTCAACCCGCTCCCGACCACCCGAAACCATCTCTTCATAGCCCGGCCCCTTTCCCAGGGACCGTGGAGGAGAGGCGAAATGAAATCGCCCGCCACGCCAATTCTAAACTAACATCGCCAATTCAATAAAATCAAAACAATGAACAATTATCCTTGCGCTTCGTGTCGCCCCACTTCCGGGGATCGCTGTGCGCCGAAACGTCACCTTGTGGCTGGCGACGCGGATGAAAAAGTCGGGGCAGGCCCATCACGCCCACACCGGTCACCATTCACACCGACACAGAACCGCGGCCCCAGAGCGGCACCGCGTTCCGCTCCGAGAGTTCGCGACCATGGCTCCTCGCTCGTGGGGCCGGCTCGCACAGGATTACAAAACAATATACATCTTTACATTTGAGCATTCGAACACAAGAATTTCATTTAATTCCTGAATTCGCAAACCATATAGAATCTCATTACTATTCGTAAATCGAGGCGCAGCTATGGTCGCGTCCCCTTCCCACCAGCAACTCTGACCCGAAGCCGGTGAAAAGGTCACATACGTGACGAACCGCGCCCGTGCGCGCGGCTCATCGTAACAGGAACACCATCGGCGGATTTTGGCTGTGGATCGTTACCGGGGTCCCAGTCGCACTTTAGCGCCCAAAATCAACACGCCTAAAACATCATAATCCACATAACATAGATCCTAATCACCCTTGTCCTTTTTGCTCACGAAATGCTCAAACACTTCATTCGCTATCTTTCCGATCAGCACCTGCGCCGCATTGTCGGCCACCCATCTTTTGTCGTCGTTGCCGTCCGTCAGAACGCACACCGCAACGGGACCGCTCTTCGTGGAGATGATGCCCGCGTCGGTCTTCGAGGCGTTCACGGAGCCGGTCTTGTGCGCGACCACGGTGCCCGCCGGGAGGTAGCGCGTCATCTTCTCCTTGTCGTCGCACGCTTTCATGTGCCCGAGCATCGCCTGGCACGCCTCTGGGGACACCACCTTCCCGGTTTCGATCTGCTCCAGCAGCTGAACCATCTCCTTCGCAGTGGTGCTGCCCAGGCCGTACTTCTCCGTGCGCCCCTTGTCGATGCTCGTGGTGCTGCCCTTGAACACTTTCGCGTTGATCTTCGTGTTCTTGAAGCCGAGCTGGTCCATGCGTGCGTTTGTCGAGGGGATGCCGATCTGGTCGAGGACCATATTGGTCGCGGTGTTGTCGGAGAAGACGATCATGAGCCGCACCGCGTCGCGCAGCGAGAACGTTGCGCCGTCGGAAAAGTGGCTCGTGAGGATGCCGCTCCCGGGCACCTTGTCGCCCTTCGTGAGCGTGAGCTTCTTGTCGAGCGCGACCTTCTCTTCCTTCGCCTGCCAGTACGTTTCGACCATGATCGGCAACTTGATGAGGCTCGCGGTGGGCATCGGCTCGTCGGCGTTGAGGTAGAACTCCTCGCCCGTCTTGAGGTGCTTCACCGCGACCGCGACCTTACCCTTGTGGGCTTTCGCCAGCGGCGCGATCCGACTTTCGAGATCGGCCGCGGACAACGGCGCGGCGAAAAGCGAGCAACACACGAGCGCGAGCGATCGCATGGGAACGGCCCTCGGGGGCAAAGAGGATTGGCCACAAAGAGGCACAAAGGGCACAAAAGAAAACCGCAGACGAGAACTAATTTATAATAGCCAGATCAACAGATTCTGCAAATGGTATGGATTGGAAACCAAGAGAAACGAATTGGTTTCCTTAGCTTTCAATCTGTGTCATCTGCGCAATCTGTGGATCGAACTCTTATGACTTAGTTCTCGTCTGCGGTTTTCTTTTGTGCCCTTTGTGCCTCTTTGTGGCCAGTTGTTTTTCCGCTCACGCGGCGCTGGCTGCCTGGGCGAAGGTGGCGAACAGTTTCGCCATCCCCGGTTGCGTTTCCGTCAGCTCCTCGGGGTGCCACTGCACCGCGACCAGGTACTGTTCGTCGGTCCCCTCGACGCCCTCGATGATGCCATCGGGCGCAAACGCGGTGGCCGCCAGGCGCGGGGCCAGATCCTTGATCGCCTGGTGGTGCATGCTGTTCACCGGGACGACCGCGTCGCCGAGGATGTTGCGCATCCGCGAGCCGGCTTTCACCGTGATGTCGTGTGCGAGGTACTTGCGGCTCGGGCGCTCGGGCGTCGGGAAGAAGTCGTGTTTGAGCGCGGCCGGGACTTGCGCGTGAACGTCCTGGTACAGCGTCCCGCCGCACGCGACGTTCAGAATCTGGATACCGCGGCACACCGCCAGCACCGGCAGCTTCACCTCGAGTGCGTGCTTCAGGAGGGCGATTTCAACCGCGTCGCGGTCGGGATCGGTGGTCCCGCACAGCGGGGTCTTGGGCTCGCCGTAGCGGCCCGGGTCCACGTCCACGCCGCCGGTGATGAACACCCCGTCGAGCCGGTTAAAGATCTCCTGGAGGGTGCCCTCGTCGTGCGGGATCAGCGGGATCACCCACGGCACCGCACCGACCTTGCGCAGCTCCTCAATGTAGCTCCGGCCCATTAACCAACACGACTGGCGCTCGCCCGGCACGGCGGGCAGCGTTTGAGTGGCGATCCCGATCACGGGGCGGCGCGACGACATGGGCAGCTCTCCCGGTCACTTCCACACGGGCGAATCACACGCTAGCGCTTTTGGCGGAGAGGATTCGACCATTGTATTCGACACCGAATCCCCATGTCGAGAAATCAGATCGCGGAACGGGGTTCGCGCGGCGGGGTCAAAAATCGCGCCGACCGGCACAACCGCCCGGCTCGGTTTGTGCGGCGCAGGGTTTCACGCCGGTCCTCATGTTTCTTTCACAACTCGGCCGCTCGGCTCCCGACTTCACCGAGCCGCAACCACATTCGTAGAATATCGCCTGGCGACGCCGTGTTTGTCGGGCGATCCGTGCTTGGCAACGGCTCGCGAACAAGGTAGAACGGTACGGGGCTTTTGGATGAGCCTTTCGCCCTTCGCGGGACCGCCGCACAAGGGACGTGCGCACCCGATTGTTCCAGAGGACGCAACCCATGGCGCGTCGTGGCGCCGACCCCGAAAGTAGCTCGAAAACAACTTCCACCGGTTTGCGGCGGTCGGACCGGTTCTTGATCGGCCTCGGTGCGTTCGATCGCGTCGTGTTCGTTTCGCACGTTCAGCCCGACCCCGACAGCCTCGGCAGCATGCTCGGGCTCGCTCACCTCGTAGAAACGCGCCTCGGCAAGCCCACCCTCATCACCCGCGACGGCTACATCAGCCGGGCCGAGAACCGCGCGATGGTCGAGGTTCTTCACCTGGACCTCGTGCCGATCGAGGAAATGGACTGGGGCGAAAACGACGCCGTTGTGATGGTGGACAGTCAGCCCCGCACCGGGCGGCACACGTTCCCCGACTCCGTCAAGCTCTACGCCGTCATCGACCACCACGACACCCCCGGCGACCTCGAAGGCGTGTCGTTCACCGACATCCGCGCCACCCACGGCGCGACCTGCACGTTGGTCACGAAGTACCTGTTGGAGCAGGGCGCCCCGATCCCCGAAACGGTCGCCACCGCCCTTCTCTACGGAATCGAGACCGAGGTGACGGGCTACCCGCGCGAGGCCAGCGCCTCCGACGACGCCGCGCTGATCGCGCTTTACCCGATTGCCGATAAAGACCTGATCGCGCAGATCCGCAACGCGCGGTTGCCGCACAGTTACTTCGAATGCACCCTGCAGGCGATGCAGAGTTCGTTCATCTACGACCGACTCATGATGAGTTGGGTCAACCCGCTCCCCCAACCGGAGCAGGCGGCCGAGATCGTGGACTTCATGATCCGGTTCGAGCGGGTGGACTATGCCGTCTGTGGTGGGGTCTTCGAGAACTCGCTCATCCTGTCCGTGCGTGCCGCGATCGAAAACGCCCGCGCCGGCGAGATCCTGCGCCAAGTGGTCGGGAAACTCGGGAAGGCAGGCGGCCACGACCGGCGGGCCGGTGGCAGCATCCCATTAACGAGCACAGCCCCGAGCGCAATCGAAGATCTGCAAAGTGAACTTCGCCGCCGGTTCCTGAAGGCATTCAAGCTTGAAGACACGCGCGGCCAGCGCCTGGTCCCGCTCCGGGAAATGCTCCAGAACCTGCAATCCTGACTGGGTTCTGTGGTCATTACCCCTTCCGGCTGTGCCCGGTGGGGGCTTCGACTGGATCAGTTCAGTGGACACTTCCAACACGGCACATCGGGGACTCCTGGACATTTAGGGGTTTCACGACCGCGCCACCGTTCCTGCCGGCACTCAATTTACACACCGTCATTCGCACAACCCTCGCAGCGCCAACGAAAGTTCGCGAGTCTCGTCTGAAATGCTGAAACTGTTTGTGGTTGCCGACGATCATATTAGAACGCGGAGCGGTAACTTTCCGTCCGCGGCACGTTCTGTGCAGTGATTTTCGTCTCCGAGCCACCATTTCGATTTAGTTTGTTGAAAGATGCAGGTGGTCGGCGCCTATAGTTACTGTCAGACCTGGGAAATAGAACTGCGGCGGAGCTAATTCCAAGCTCAACAGGCAGCCATTCCCGGAATTCGATCCAAACACCTACAGGCTCCAACGGTTATGACCGGACGGATGCTGAGGATTCGGGAGGTACCTAATAATGGCCCGCCAAGACGCACTTCTGCGACTCCATAAGAGTTTGATCACCCGTCGCACCGAACTCCGGAAGCGGCTCGGGCTCGAACTCGAAGAGTTGGCACACGTCAAACACTCTTCCGCTTCGGGTGATGCCGCCGATGCGGCCTTCGATGCCAGCGGTGAGGAAATTTCATCGACGCTCGCCGAACTTGAGGCCAAAGAGTTGGCCCAGATCGAGCGTGCCCTCCGCCGGCTCAAGGCCGGAACCTACGGCACGTGTGAAGCGTGCTCGATCAAGATCCCGGTCGCCCGGTTGAACGCCCTGCCCTTTAGCACCCTCTGCGTGGATTGTCAGCGGGAGATGGAGCGCGACGGGGGTTGGGCCGCCGATCACGGTGCCAATGACTGGGGCCGGATCAGCGACGGCAACCCGATGGAGGATCGCGAGGTCAGCATCTCCGACCTCGAAAGCGATCTGAGCAAGTAAGTAAAATCGGCTGCGCCGATTACGTGGAGCCCGCGGGCAAAATGGCCTGCGGGCTCTTTTCGTTTCATACCGCGCGGGCCGGTGCGATTCTCCGGTTTCAGGCGAACGCAGCACCCGCGCCGGGTACGCAGAGGAGTAAAGTAAAAGCGGTTGCACAGTTTCTGGACAGCCCACTCCGGCGCGCCCCCAACTTTTCACTCCAGGTGAGGCCCCATGCAGAACAAATTCTGGCTCGTGGTGGTGTGTGGTGCGTGTGCATTTTTCGGCGGGGCCGCAGCCGAATCCCTCGTGCGAAGCGAGCGCGCCACGGCGCAGCCCGCGGAACCGAGTGTCCCGAACGACAAGTTCCAAACGGTCATC
>DASWYH010000573.1:0-21144 GCA_036405095.1 Gemmata sp.
GCGACAGCGGGCGGTTCGTCGGCCACTGCCCTTCTCCAGTACTCACAACAAAAAACGACCCGAATTGCCTACGGGAACGCCATTCGTTGCCGGAACCGCGCCCCCGCCCCGGGGCGCGGCACAGGAATTGCGTTGAGTACCACAACAGCAAATTACTTGTGAGATTCGTCAAATCCTATTGTCTTGCTTGTAAAATGTTGCCTGTCGATCTCTTGATTGTTTCCGGTCGCTCGCCTTTGAGGTTCCACTATGTCGGTCCGTGCTCCGCACCGTCAGGGCTTCACCCTGATTGAGCTGTTGGTGGTGATCGCGATCATCGCGATCCTGATTGGGTTGTTGCTCCCGGCCGTGCAGAAGGTGCGCGATGCCGCGGCCCGCATGAGCAGCCAGAACAACTTGAAGCAGATGGGCCTCGCGATGCACAACCTCGCGGGCACCCAGTCGAACCAGAACTTCTGCGCCGGGTGGGGCGGGCTTACGCAATCGACCACCACCGGCTACGTCGTGCAACCGTGGACGTATAACATCCTGCCCTACATCGAGCAGGATAACACCGCCAAGAATGCCTCGTACACTTCCGTGGTCAAGACCTTCATCGCCCCGAACGACTCGACCGTCACCGGTTCGACCGCCACCACCAGCTACGCGGGTAACGGCCTTGTCCTCGGTGTCGCGAACCCGCTCGGCGCGCCACCGAGTCTCGGCAGCACCAGCACCCTCGCGGCGAAATTGTACAGCATGAACTCCCCCGGCGACGGCACCTCGAACACCGTCATGCTCTCCGAGCGATACGCGGTGACCGGCGCGTCTGGCGCCTCCACGAACACCTACGCCGGCCCGACCGGCGCGGCGGCCCAAGTTACAATCAGCCACGTGGCAAGCACACACCTGTGGTATCCCGGGAGCGGCAGCGGCAGTACGGCGGTGAACCAGGTTGTGTTCGTCCCGACGTACCTCGCGAGCCCGGCCCAGCCGTTCCCGTTCCAGTCCAAGCCGTCGAACGCCCTGGCCGATGACCGGGTTCCGCAGGGGATGTCGTCGGGTACGATGAGCGTTGCAATGTGCGATGGCAGCGTGCGCGGCGTATCGGCGAGCGTCAGCAACCAGACCTGGGTGCTCGTGTGCGACCCGAATGACGGTAATGTGATCCCCTCGAACTGGTAATCTGAACTGTTTCTCGAACCGTCCGGCCATTTCAACTGAAGTGGCCGGACGGTTAGTTCATTTCAAGCACGTAGATGTCACTGCCACCATCGCGGGTCGAGACAAACGCGAGCTTATTCCCGTCCGGCGACCACACGGGTGATGTGTCTTGCCCCTTGTGGTTAGTCAGGTTTCGCAACTCTTTGCCGTTTGCGTTCATCAGCCAGATGTCGTAATTTCCCGAGCGGTTCGACACGAACGCGATCTTCCTGCCGTCCGGGCGCCACGCGGGCCACGAGTCGAGGAACTCGCCGTCCGTGAGCTTCCGCACGTCGGCGCCGTTGGCGAGCATCAGGTGAATCTTCTGTTTGCCGCTGCGCCCGCTGGCGAACGCGATCGTCTTTCCGTCCGGGCTCCAAGCCGGGTGCAGGTCGTAAGCGGGGTCATTGGTCAGCCGCTTCTCGTCTTTGCCTTCAGTGGTGACCGTGTACAAATCCGGGTTCTTGTTCCGCGTCGAAACCCAAAGCACCTTCTTCCCGTCCGGTGAGAACCGCGGGGACTCCTCGAACGCCTTGTGCGGGATCAGGATCTGGTCGTCGCCGCCGTCGGCGTTGCACACGTTGATGCGCAACTTGCCGTCGGTGCCTTCGAGTTTGTCGTAAACGTAAACGATGCGCTTGCCGTCAGGCGCCCAGTGCCCGTCGAAGTGCGGTTCGGTGTGACCGGGCAGGAGGCGCTTCGGGGCACCTTTCCCATCGGCGGGGAGCAGCCACAGCGCCATCTTCCCTTCGTGGATGCGGGTGAACAGGAGCGTCTTCCCGTCCGGCGACCACTGCACGTTCTGTTTGAAGCTCCCGTCTTTGGTCAGCCGGAGGGGAATTGCATTTTCACCACCGAGTGCGCGCGGGGCACCGAGCGAAAAGCAAACAAGGGTCACGAACGACCGCAACGCGGACCGGCTCACGTTGTTTCCTCTGTGTTATGTGGGCTCTGTGGTGGAGCGGATTCATTCCGCCGCGTCGGCGACCCCGAGCAGAGCTTTTGTGAGAGGGCCGCCGGCAACAAGCAGTTCGGCCGCCGCCTCTTCGAGGTGCCTATCGGTGACAACGAGTGCCCCACGAGTCGGGGCTCCGGTGTCCTCGGCGGCCACCACCGCGGCCTTTCGGAGCAACTCGCGGATGAACGCCGCGCTCGCGCCCTTGGTTCTCCGGACCCAGACCTCGGGGTCCGCGAGTTTGAGTTCGAGCCCGCGCCCGTACAACTCCAAGAGCCGGCGGCGGCACTCCTCGTCGGGGAGCGGCACCTCGATCGCGAGGTCGATGCGCCCGGGGCGCGCCGCGAGTGCCGGCTCCAAGAAATCCGGGCGGTTGGTGGTGAGCACGAACAGGATGTCTGCGTCTTCTGCCAGCCCATCCATCTGATTGAGCAACTCGAAGAGGAGCGCGTTCGCTCCGACGGTCTGGTTATGGCGCTCGGTGCCGATCAGGTCTACGTCTTCGAGAACGATCGTGGCCGGTTCCAGCAGTCGCGCAAGCGCGCATGCGGTTTCGATTGATCCCATCGCATGGCCGGTGAGCACAAGGACCGTGCGGCCCGGCACCTGTGCGGCCAGGTACATCGCCGAAAGCGTTTTGCCGGTGCCGGGTTTGCCGTGCATCAGGATGCCGCGCTTGAGGTGCCGCCCGGCGGCTCTCAGTGCGTCCGCGTGTTTGCTCAGCCCCAGCGCCTGGCGCTCGATCCGGCGCAACAGCACCTCTGGCAAAATGAGGCTCGCACGGGCGACCTTCGGGAGCTGGTGGAACCGAACGGTGGTGCGCCGGAAACAGTCCTGTTCGACCGAGAGCACTTTCCCCCGGAACGCGGTGCCGTATTTGACGCCCTTGGCCAGTTTGCGGGTAAACGCTTCGGCGGCCTCGCGGCTCGGCGCCATGACCGACACAATGATCCCTTCGGACCGAGCATACGTGGGCGCCTCGGTGACCAGCAGCGCCACGGGTCGGTCGCCATCGCGGAACGTGTATAGCCCCTTTTTGACACACGCGAGCTTCTGATCGCCGGTCAGTTGCACATCGGCGTATTCGACCGGTCCTTCTTCGTAGCCTTTCGCGATCGTCGGGCGCGAGAGCTTCGCGAGCGTAACGTCCGCGTGCTGGTGCGGGAGCACGATGCCGACGAGAACCGGAGCGGCCGTTGCGAGAAGCTCCTCCAGTGTGAGGTGGAGGTTGGCGCGGTCGTAAATCTGGAACCCTTGTTCGATGACCGGGAGCTTGGCCGGGTCGGTCCCGAAGTGCTTGCGCAAGCGGCCGAACAGGGCGGGAACGCTCGGCTTCTTTTTCGGCACCTGTTTCGCCTTCGCCATGTTGCGCCTCGGGCCGTGTGGTTAAGCGGACGTTGTTCTTTTAACCGGACGGTTGAAACGCGCGCACGGTTCGGGCGCTAGAGGAGTTCCTCGATCACGCGGCCGACGGGGGCCAGCCCCAACCCGGTAATTTGCTCGCCCGTGAGCCCAACCTGGTTCAGCACGGTGGCGTTCAGATCGACCGGCGAGAGCGGCGTGTCCGCCGGCCGGGCGGCGCGCGCATCGCTCGTCCCCACGAACCGCCCGCCCTTCACCCCGCCGCCAGCGATGAGCGCCGAGTAGCACCCGGGCCAGTGGTCGCGCCCGGCCTTGTCGTTCACCCTCGGGTCGCGTCCGAACTCGCCCACCGCGAGCACCAGCGTGCTGTCGAGCAGCCGGCGCGCGTGGAGATCGGCGAGCAGCGCCGACATGGACTGATCGAGCCAGGGCGCGTGGCGGTCCTGCATGATCTGGAAGTTGCGGTAGTGATGGTCCCAGCCCCCGTCGCCGCTGTCCTCCTCGGCTTCGACGTGGTCGCTCCAGTTCACCTGCACGAACGGCACCCCGGCTTCCACGAGGCGCCGGGCGAGCAGGCACGACTGCCCGAACCGCGTGCGCCCGTAAGCGTCCTTCGTCGCGTCCTTTTCTTTCGAGAGATCGAAGCTGCTCGCCGCGCTCGGCGACGTGAGCATGGAAAGTGCCCGCCCGCGGTAGGCGTCGAGTGCGCCCGCGGACCCGAGTTCGGTCACGCGCCTGTCTGCGCTCCCCAGCGCCGCAAGAAGCTGTTGCCGGTCCGACATGCGCTCGGGAGTCAGCTCCTTCGGCAGTTGCAGCACGGGGATTTTGGTTCCGGTCGCCGGGTCGTATTCGAGCCGAAAGGGGTCCCACGCGGCACCCAGCGGCCCGCCCCCTTCGCCGATGATGGCCTTCTTCCCCTGGTGCAGTTTCCCGCCGACCACGAAGAACGGGTGAACGTCCGGCTTGTGCCCGGCGACGGTCCGCGCTTTCGCCACGACCGAGCCGAGCGCGGGGCGCGGGGCGCCGGGTAAGGGTTTACCGTCAAGGCCGGTTCCGCCCGCGGCGCTGCCGGTCAACCCGACCGTGCCGGCGATCCCGTGATCGTTGGAAAGGGTCGTGAGGGTGCGCAGCACGGAGAGCTTGTCGGTTTGCTTCGCAAGCTGGGGGAACAGTTCGCAGAACCGCACGCCCGGAATGCGCGTCGGGATAGTTCCGAACGGCCCGCGGTAGTCGAGCGCGGCGTTCGGCTTGGGGTCAAAGGTGTCGAGCTGACTCGGACCGCCCCAGAGCCACAACAGGATAACGGCTTTCGCCTTCCCGGTGCCCTCCTCGTTCGCGGCCCGCGCGCGGATGAGATTGCAGAGCGACAGCCCCAGTACGGATGACGCGCCGACCTGGAGCAGCGCGCGGCGATCAATGGTCGAACAGGTGCGCGTGGTGCGCGGGCCGATGAGGAGCATGGCAGGAGCCCACCGAACAGGGGGACCGCCCTATTATCAACACCCCGGCACGTGACACAAGCGCACAACGTTGATTCCGAATTCGGCGATTCACGTTTGCGTTTGCGGCTTGGTGCCTCCCTGGGACCGCGGACGTCCCGTCCGCTGCTGGGCACGTGTGGCGGTTCTGCGTATGTTCGTTGATCCGCCACACGCACTCAACCGGTCTACCGTCCGCTGCTGGGCACGCGCGGCAACCCAGCGAACACCCGCGGAGCCACCACACGTGCCCAGCAGCGGACGGGACGTCCGCGGTCCCAGGGAAGCCACTCAACCGGTTCACTCGTTCCCGGCCATCGGCGCGATCTTGATCGACAACGGTTCCACCCAGTGCTTGTGGTCCGCGTTGTAGTAGAGGTAGCCCCGGCTCGCCGGACCGCGGTACGTGCCCGGCACGTCACACACAAGGTCGATACTCAACTCGACCTTCTGCTCGGGGGCCAACTCGCGCCAGTACAGCACCAGTTCGCGCGAGCCCTTCAGCTCGAAGTACGCAATCGCCCCCTTCTCACGTAGGTCGGTGAGCTGCTTCAGGTCGGTGGGCACCTTCAGCCCCGCCGGGAGGCCCACGATCGCGGTCGTCATCCCCTGGCCCTGCTTCTGGCGGTTCTCCAGCGTAACCGCGAGCGGCACCGTGTCGCCCTCGGTCGCTTCGGTCTTCGCGAGCTTGGTGGAAATGCGGACCGCGCACTGTTCCGCGCTCAGGGGCGTGAGCGTGGTGTAGGTGTAGCTCAGCGCGAACGGATACGGCTGCTTCGCGTCCGTGGTGATGTCCACCTCGCTCCGGGCACCGGGCTTGAACACTTTCTCCGCGTTGGGCACGTCCAGGCCGATCACCTCGACGTCCTTTTCGGTGAACGTCCGCGTCGCAACCACCTTGCCGTCCACGAGGAGGCGAAGCTCGCCGCTCTCGGACGGGTGCTTCGATTTCTGCGCGAACAGCGAGAGGGCTTTCAGCGCCATGATGGTGGATTGTGTGGAACCGAACCCGCCGTACCCGCCGCGCTGCTGCGAGAGCCACTTGATGGCGTCCTTCGTCGTGGTCGCGTAACTCGGGTCGTTCGCCCGCAGCCACCCCAGGAGGGCGAGAGCGGTCGTTTCGATCTGAAGGTCGCGCCCGCCGGACCGGGTGATGCTCGTGGTGGCCCCGGTCACGGCCCCGTCTTTCAGGTGCTTCTCTTTGAGCCGGTCGAGCAACTTGTGTGCGGTCTCGCGGTCGCCACGGAGCAGCATCACGTTCGCCACCAGCGCCACGGCGTAGGCGTCCTTGCCGGTGACCGAGCTTTCATCGAGCGCGGCGGTTTTCAGCGCGGCGATTTCGGTCTTCAGGTCGAGCCGCTCTTTGTCCTCCGGGTCGCTTTCGACCAGCGCCCACACGATGTAGGCGTCGGTGGTGTGCTTAGGGGCGCCGCCGAACCCGTCGAGCGCGCGGGCGTTCCGCTTGAAGCCCCCCTGCCCGTCGCGCCGCGAGAGGAGGAACGCTTGCGTGCGCTTGATCAGCTCCGGGTCCACGGGGTGAACGCGGGTCATGTCCTTGAACTGCAACAGCCCGTAGGCGGTCAGCGCTTCGTGCTGGTTGTCGGCCTGGCCGAACCACTCGAACCCGTGCTTCGTGCTGAGCGGGGTGTCGCGGCACTCGAACGACGTGAGCCGCCCGTACCCCTTGTCGAGCAGCGCTTTGGCACGCGCGGCGGCCTCCGGGTTCGTCTGATTGGTCTGGTTCATGTAGTCGAGAATCAGCGTGTTCGGGTAGTTCGTCGTCGAGGTCTGCTCGAAGCACCCGTGCGGTTCACGGAGCAGCCCGTCGAGCCCTTTCACAAGGTCGGACAGCGACGTGGGGTACATTTCGAGCCGCACCTTGAGCGACCCCGGAACGACGTCTTTGGGGAGCGTGATGCTGCTGCGGGCGCGGCCCTTTTCGAGCATGTCGCTGAACGAACCCACACCCGGGAACCCGTCCGGCACCACCCGGATCGTTCGTCGGATGATGTCTTTGTCGGCCGCGGGAATGCTCGAACCTTCGATGGTGAGGCTCAGGTCGCCTTCGAGCGCGCCCGCGTTCAGCTTGAGGAACTTGCGACCCTTCCCGTTCGGGTCCAGGTTGATCGCGTCCTTCAGCGCGTCACTCGTCTTGAAGCCACCCAGGGTGGTGCTGAACGCGATGTTGCGGCGCACGTCGCTATCGTTGGTGATGCGAACGGGCACGTCGACGGTATCCGTGTGCGCGATCTCCAGAGGCAACTTCGGATCGAGGCTGAACGGCTTTCGCGCTTCGATGGTCTTGGTGACGGCGCCGATGCGCCCGTCGAGTGTGTGACCGGCGACCAGCACCTGATAGCGGGCGATGTCATCGGAGAGCTGGAACTCGACGCTGGCCTTGCCGCTCGCGGGCAGCACGAGCACGGGGTGCCAGAACACGGTTTCGGTGAAGTCGGTGCGCACCTCACCGAGTGCCGGGTCGCGCTCGTGTGCGTACTCTCGCACCACGAACGGGGTGACGGGCGGTTGGACGTTCGGTTGCGCCATCGGTTCGGGCATCACGCCCGCGGGGAAACCGTCCATCGCGGGGGCGCCGAGTGCGACGCGCCCGCCGGGCCTCGGCGCGAGGGCGTGGTCAAGTTTCACCTTCTCGGGCGCCGCTTGGGCCGCCGGCGGACGGTTCCCGCGGTTGTCCCGGGGCACCACGAGCCCGCGCGCGGGCGGGAAGAGGCCCTTTTGCGCGGGCCGCGGCCTGAGATTCGGCTTTTCAGCCTGACCCGCACCGCCCAGCGGTTCGACCCCCATCGCCGGCGCACCGGGAGGGGGAGCCATCGGCGCCATTTCGCCCACCGCGGCCCGTTCGTTCGCAGGCCCGTTGGCGAAGTCGCGGGCGCCGGCGGCCGGCGGCTTGATCGAGTAACCCACAAAGGAAAACGTGGAGTTGGCGTTGCCGCCCAGTGTCGTGATCCCCGCGACCAACACGAGGCACCCGAGCACCGCGATCCCGGCGGTCATCATCGGGCCGCTCAACTGGGCGGAGCCGTTTTCGGCGGCGGCCATCAGCCCTTTGACAATCAAGAACACGAGTACCCCGAGCAGCACCGCCCCGAGTACCGGCAGTGCCACGTTTCCGGCCTTCGCGAACCGCTCGTTGTAACGGTCCAGCGCTGCCGATGCCTCCGACTTCTGGGACTGCGCGGCGGCAACCGCCGCGCTCGCCGCGTTCACCTTGTCGTTTGCCGCGTTGGCGAGTGCGTTCCACTCGCTTTCGGCCGCAGCGGCTCGTAGCCGGGCCTGTTCCAGTTTGGGCGCGAACTCGGAGTTGATGCGCTGCTCTTCGAGCTTGAGCAGCTCCAGTGGCGCGACGCTACGCTGGCCGTGGGCCACCAGCATCCGGTCCACGTCGGCGCGGTCCTCGGCTTTCGGCGGGGCCATGTCCTGTTCGGCGAACCGGCGCCAGCCCTGCGTCCCGAGCAAGAGATCAAGAGCGACGGCGGCTTGCGGGTGGTCGGTGAGCAGGAAGTCCGCGTGTTCGAGTTCCGCCGAGTTCTTCACCTCACCCGAAAGAAGGAAGTGCGTCGGCAGGAGCCGGTCCTGCTTGTTGTCGGCCATCGTGATGACGCTGCGGTTCACCACCCCCACCAGCAGCACTGCGGGCGCGGGTTGTCCCTTCTCGTTGAGTGCCGACAAATCGAGCCGCACCTTCCCGCTCGGGGTGTACCGCTCCCGATCGGCCTTCGCGTCCAGAACGAGGTGTTCGCCGGACCCGCGGAACACGAGCCGCTCCGCCCGCGGGACCAGCGCCGCGCGCCCCGGGGCTTCGCCCTTCGGTTCCTCGAACACCGTCACCCGGGTGACGCCGCCGGCTGCTTCGTCGCCCTTCAGAGTCACTTCGAGCGGCCGGTTCGCTTGCAGTTCGACCTTCTGCTGCGCGATCAGGTAGCCGCGAGCGTATGCGCCGACGTGGAGCGTTTTCGGGCCGTGTGCGCTGGCGAGTTTGACCCGGACCGCGCCGCCGCGCCCCGTTACTGCGTCCAGGGAGGTGAGGGCCACGCCGTCGGCCTTGGCCTCGGGCAGCGGGAAGCCGTTTGGTATCGGCGGGGCGATGCCGAGCGGCGAAGCGATCTTGAGGAAGTACTTAGCGCCGGGCTTGGGCGTTAACTCGAACACCCCGTGCCCGCGGTTCGCGCCGGGGTTTTGCGCGTCCGTGAGCGTACCCACCTCGGCGATCGTGTTCGTGCCGTCGGTGATGGTGCCCTTCAGGTCCGCGGGCTTCCCGATCGGCGTGCGAACCATGAAGTAGACCCGACCGGGCACGCCCTCGATCATCTCGCCGCCTTCGGGGAAGAACTCGACCTTCAGGCTCTTCGTGACCAAAGGAATCGGCCGCACGATCGGTTCCGCGTCGCTGCCGTCCTGGATGTTCACACTGAGGGTTGCGTTGGGAACCGCGCCCGGAGCGACCTTCTCGAACACCTCGGCGGGCAGTTGGAACCGCACGTCGAGGTAGGTTTTCGCGCCGGTGGTCGTGAACTTTGTGCCCTGTTGCTCGTGGAAGGGCTTGTCGCCGGATGCGGCCACGACGTTCGCCCGTGCGTTCACCATCGGCCCGCCGGCAGTCCGAGAAACCTCGATGCGCGCCTGCACGAAGTCGCCGGGGCCGTATGACTTGCCGTCGAACTCCAGCTTCTTCTCGAACACGTCGGGGACGTACCGGTTCACGATGAACTTGCGCGTTTCGAGCAGGACTTCCTTGCTCGCGCGGACTTCGTACAGGTCGAGCTTGTACTCGCCGCCGGGAGCGTCGCTCGCGAGCGTGTGTTCGCCCACACCGAGCCCGCGGAGCGGGTTCCCGTCGGGGCCGTTCACCGGTCGCAGGTCGCGGAGCACGCGCCCGTTACCGGTGTCCAGGACCACGACCGTGTCCGCCGGGTCGCGCAGCTTGAACACGAGGTGCTGGTCGATGGCCGGCGGCTTCAGACTGGAGCGGTCGAGCGTGAGCGACCGGAACCGCACCGTTTCGCCCGGCCGGTACAGGGGCTTGTCGGTCACGAGGTGCGTGAGGAACACCGGGCGGGCCAGCGGGAGCCGCTCGGCCAGAGTGCTCTTGTGGTCGTCGTTGGTGTAAGCGACGACTTCGAGGAACAGTTCGGTCCCCGGCTTCACTTTCTCCCAGAACGCGGGCGTGAGTTCCAGGTTCACGGCGCCCACCGGCTTGTCGTGCGGTTGCCGGAGGAGTTCGTTGTCCTTGGCGTCCTTCACCACGACATCGAGCTTCTTGGGGCGCCCGATGGCGCCGTGCCGCAGGGTCTCGATGACCCACCTGTTCGGCGCCCCGGGCTGCACGTGATCCGGCCCGGTGAGCCGGACCACGAAGTCCTTCTCTTCGATGGCCTTGCGGGCGTCTTCTTGGGCCTTCGTGTACTGCCGGGCGAGGTCACTTTCGATCGCAAGTTTCAGGTCGAGGGGCTTGCGCTGCTCCTGGCGGCCGGCGGCCTGTTCGGCCTGTGCCTGGGCCAGTTCGGCACGGCGCGCTTCGGTGGCGGCTTCGGCGCGGGCCACTTCGCGCGACCGCGTGTGCCAGCCGTAAGCCTGCGACCCGATCAGCGCGCCGACGGTGCCGACCACCACGACCCACGCGAGCGCCTTCCACGCGCGTGCGCGCCGTGATGGCTCGACGAGTTCCGGTTCTGGCTTGGGAACCGCGCGCACGGGCTTCGCCTTGGCGCGCGGCGCGGTCTTCGGTGCGGGTTCGGGCTGGGGCGCTGCTTTCGGTTCCGGTAGCCCGGCGAACTGGCCGATCAGGTCGGCGTGGAAGCTCATGAAGCGGATGTAATGGGCTTCGGCTTCCGGGTGCATCAGAACCAGCTCTTCGAGCCGCTTCAGTTGCTCGGCGGTGATGGTCTCTTCGCACAGGGCGTCGAGTAGCGGTTGCAGTTCGGCGATGATTTCGGGCACGGGTTTCATGCGTGGCTCTCCTTCGCGAGTGACTTCTGAACGCACTGGAACAGGTTCTCGCGGACCTTCGCCAGTGCCTTGTAGACGGCGTCAACCGAGCGGCCGAGTTGCTCGGAGGTGGATTGAGTTGTGGCCCCGTCGCTGAACCGGTGCGTGAGCAGGTCGCGGTCGGGCTGCGGGAGCTTTTCAACGCAGTGCGTGAGCGCCTCGCGGCGCTCTTCGAGTTGCAGCTCGTCCGCTTGCGCGGCGGCGGTTTCGGCGAGGCGCTTCACGAAGATGGTGCTGAGCCGCGCCTGCGCGCGGTTCGATTTCTTGTTGAAGTCGAGCACCTTGTGATACGCCACCTTGCGCGCCCACGCGATGAACTCGGTGGGCGGCGCGTCGGGGTCGAACTTGTCCCACATGGTGAGGCTGGTCTCCTGCAACACGTCGTCCGCGTCGGCGCGGTGCGGGAGCAGGGTGAGCACGTAGGCGTAGAGCCGGCGCTCGTTCTGGAGGAACAGCCGGAGGAACAGTTTGTGTTTGTCTTGGGCGGGGGCGGGCGCGGGCGCGTTTGGCCCCGCGTCGGCGTTCACGGCCATGTCGAACACCTGATGCGTGAAAAGAGTTGACCGGCCGCACGCGGGCCGGGGCGATTCAGCTACTTAGTTGACGCCGCGGTCGCGGATTGGAAGTGAAAAATCGGAAGAGCTGTTCGCGATGTGTACCCGTTCACGCGCCGCCGGCCCATTGACACATGATGTCGGTGCGCATGACGTACTTGCGGCCATCGGCAACCGGCGCCCCGCGGTGCAGGATGCGGTGCGGGAACACCAGTGCCTTCCCGGCTTCGGGCTGGACGCGGACGATCGGGTCATCGGACCGGACGCTGCCACGCGACTTCATGTTGAACTCGGTCGCGCCCCCGGCGACACCGCCGGTCAGGTAAATCATGAACGTGAACGCGCTGCGTTCGAGCGGCGAGCGCTCGTACGCGCCGTCGAAGTGCCAGTCGAACTGCTGCCCGGGATCGTAACGGTAGAACCGGAACCGCTCGTTGAGCCCCACCGGGCGCCAGAACTGCACGCGCTCCGGAACGAACGATTGGAGCCGCTCCCAGACCGCCCGCGCGATGCCGGCGTCGTCGATCATGACGCGGTCGTTGTTGCGGATGTCCTTCCGCATGACCGGACCGCTCATCGTGGAAATGGGCGCGTCGCCGTACCCGGCGGACTCGGTCATCGTGATGTAATAGTCGCACTCGTCTGGCGACAGGAAACCGTGAATGACGAACAGGTCGTCGCGTTCGGCGAGTAGCTCTTTTCGCATCTCGGACATGTCCAGCCCTCTGCGGTTTCCATCCGGACACGTTCGTGCTACTCGCGGTTCACGCGAAGCCGGGGCGCCACCTGCCACGGGCAAGCCCATAGCGGATGGCGTTCTCTCACCGCCGCTTACACCGTCGGCAGCTCAAAGCCCTTGCGGTACTCCTTGCTCACGAGTTTTGTTGCGGCGGCCGAGTTCTTGAACGTGAGCTTCGCGGCGTCCCATTCGAGCTTCGTACCCGCGAACCGTACCGCGATGTTGCCCAGCAGCATCGCTTCCGTGAGGAGCCCGGCGTAAGCGAAGTTCGAGTACGCATGTTCCGGCTTCCCGGCCCGGATCGCTTCGGCCCACTCGCGCTTCATTTGCGTGTCGTTGTCCCCATCGACCCCGGCGGGCAACTTCTCGGGCTTCGTGGTCTGGATGCCGGTGAAGTCCTTTTCCGGGGTGAGCCGGAACTGCGCGCCGTAGTCGTTCGGCGAGAACAGAATGCCCTTGTCGCCGACCAGAATCGACCCACTGTCGGAGAGCTTTTCGCCCTTCTTCAGGAGTTTGGAGAGCAGCTCTTCGGGCGGGAGGACGGTCTTGCCGTCTTTCTTGCCCTCGTACCAGTGGAGCGTGCAGGCGGGCGCGTCGCCGCGGGCCGCGTACATGTACTGGATGTGTGCCCACGCCGGGAACGTTTCCGAGTTGATCTCCGCCGCCACGGCGCTCACCGCGATGGGCGCGTCGAGTTTCAGCGCGCGGAACGCCATGTTCGCCGTGTGGCACGCCATGTCGCCCAGGGCGCCCGTCCCGAAGTCCCAGTACCCGCGCCAGTCGTGCGGGTGGTACGCCGGGCGCGGCGCGAACGCGACCGCGTAGGGCCGCATCGGCGCGGGGCCGATGAACTCCTCCCAGTGAACGGACTTCGGAACCGGGGCCTCCTTCGGTCGCGCCACGATGTCGGGCGATTGTTTCCAGTAGTGCGCGGGGCGGTTGGTCCAGACGTGCGCTTCGCGGACCGCGCCGATCGTGCCCGCCTGGACCAGTTCAACCGCCCGGCGCAGCCCGTTGAGCGCGGACCCCTGATTCCCCATCTGAGTGCAAACTTTGGACTTCGCGGCCAGTTCGCGCATCACGCGGGCCTCGTGGACCGTGTGCGTGAGCGGCTTCTGGCAGTACACGTGCTTGCCCAGCTTCATCGCGCGCATGGACGCGGGGGCGTGCGAGTGGTCCGCGGTGGACACGGTGACCGCGTCGATGTCCTTTTCCATCTTGTCGAACAGGACGCGGTAATCGAAGAACTGTTTCGCGTTGGGCCACGTCTTCGCGCGCCCGGCCATCCGCTGGTCGTCGATGTCGCACAGGGCGACCACGTCCATGAACTTCGCGGCCTGTTCGATGTCGCTCGAACCTTTGCCGCCGATGCCGATCCCGGCGACGCGGATCTTGTCGGCCGCGCCCCACACCCGGCGAACGGAGAGACTGGAGCCCGTGAACAGGTAACCGAACGCGCTGGCGGTTCCGACTTGCAACGCGCGGCGGCGGGTCATGCGAGACATGTGGCAGCTCCGACCAAGGAAGAGGATGCCGTGAAGTTACCCCGCTGCGGATGCGGTGTCTACAATGCGGTGCCAAGAACTCTCGGAACGAGAACTCACGGCACCGTGCGAAGTTGCCGGACGGCTCCGTTGTGCCTCATCCGGCTGTGATTCTGTCTGTCGTTTTGATGAATGTGTTGGCGAGCCCGGGGTGAGCTTGACATCGGAATCGCAAAGGAACATACCCGGGGTGACGAACCGGGGCGCCCTGTGTGGGTCACGGTCGTGCCTGCGGCGCCCGCCGTTCGCGATGTTCGGCGCACTGGTCCGCTTGCGGATCGCCCGGAACGCACATCTCTCGGAACCGCGAGTGCTCCCGTTCAGCCAAGAACGGGACCCGCTGCTCTCGTGAACGCACCGCTGCCGCGCAACTGCCAGGAGGGGTAGGTGGAAACGGAACGGATACTGTTACTCGTCGGGACCGGGGTCATTTCGTTCGTGCTGAGTTACGTGGGAGCGGCGGCGGGTCTGATTCTTGGGCACCTCCGGCTCCCGTTACTGGTGTACACGCTGGGGAACCCGATCGCGGGCGCGTCCACGAACCTCGCGGTGTCCGGCGCGGGGGCCGTGGCCGGGTCGCTCAAACACTTCCGCGACGGGCGCGTGTCCGGCAGGGTGCTCCTCATGATGGGCCTACCGTCCACGATCGGGGCGGTCATCGGGGTGCTGTTCTTCGTGTCCGTCAGCCCGATCTGGTCACACGCCGTTATCGGCGCGATGCTAATTTACTCCGGTTGGGAACTGGTCCGCGCCGGGCGGAAAGAGGAAAAGGCATCGGCCGCGCCCGAACCGCCGGGGCGGTGGGTCGCGGTGTGGGAGGTTTGCATCGGTCTGGTTCTGGGGGCCATTGCGGCAATCACGGGCCTGATGCTCGGGACGATTCGTCTGCCGATGATGATTAAATGGTTGCGCATCGACCCGGCGGTGGCGGTGGGCAGCAACATGGTGATCGGGTGCATCACGGCGGTTGCTGCGGCGGTGACCGCGTGGGGGGCCGGCGGTGGGTTGCACCCGTTGAGCGTGCTCATCGTCGGCCCACCGACCATTCTGGGAAGTTACCTCGGAGCGCGAAAGACCGGAAAGCTGTCCCCGGCGAAACTGAAGCGGTTGGTGGGTTGGGTGGTGGCCGCATCCGGTGTGTTCATGATCGCGCTGGCGTCTCCCGCGCTGTTCCGCTCTGCGCCCGGTGTCGCACCCGGGCCAGCGGAAGATCTGCCCGACCTGCGGCCCGAAGCGCCGCGCCCGCCACAAACGGAGATGGGGTTCATGGACGAAGACCCCGACGACGATGACCCGGAGGACGAGTGAGCAGCGAACGGCGCGCGGTATGATGGGGCCAGGAGGTGTCTGATGCCACTACACGACTGGCGCGACGACCGCGGGTGGAACAGTTTGCACATCGTCTGGCAAACGACCCTGCTCACTCAGATCCAAGGGCGGTTGCCCGCCGGTTACCGCGCGTACATCGGTTCGGTTCCGGCGCTCACCATTGACGCCCCCAATGGGCGGCCCGATCTGAACGTTCGCACCTGGAAGCCCGCGGGTGATGGCCCGCCGAGTGGAGCAACCGTCCGGGCCGAAGAACCGGACGCGTTCGTTGACGAAGCTGTCGCGGTGTTCGAGTTGGACCCACAGACCGCGCTTCACATTGACCTGCATGGCCAACTGATCGCGGCGGTCGAGATCGTGTCGCCACGTAACAAGGATCGGCCCGACTCGCGCGAGCGGTACACGAGCCGCTATTTTGGGTACTTGCGCCAGAACGTTCACCTGTTGTTGATCGACATCCTCCCGCGACCGGTCGGTTTCTCGTTTGCCGATGCGGTCGCGGCCGATTTGGGCATCCAACAGCCACCGTGTCCGGTGCCGTTCGCGGTGAGTTATCGCGTCGGCGAACCGGTGCCGGGAGGCACGCTCGTTGCGCGGCGCTTGTGCCCCCTCACCGTGGGCCAACCTTTACCCACGATCCCGCTCGCGCTGAGCGTTCACCAAGCCGTGCTCATCGACCTCGAACAAACATATCGCGAGGCCGCTCGTCTCGTGTACTTGGATTGAGATCGGGAACCGCGCGGCCCGGGGCGGAAACCACAACTGCGGTTTCCGCCCCGGGCCGCGGCTTTCGTTTGGCTTGGGGCCTGCGCTCAGTGCCTTGTAGCCAGGGGGCCTAAAGGCTACTTGACTTCGAGGTTGATGCTCTCAGAGTGGCTGTTGAACTCGGGTGCGTACATGCACTCGATGTTGGCGAACCCGGTCGGGTACTTGCCCTTGAGTTGCACCCGCACCGGGTACTCGAACACGTACACGCCCTTCGGCAGGTAGTCGATGAAGAAGTGTGTGGCGGCGTCCTTGGTGCTCTCGTAGTAGCCCAGGCCGTCCTGGTACTTGTACCGCGACAGCACGTTCACCGGTTCCGTACCGCTCCCGCGGTGGTCCCGCATGTGGACGTACTCCATGTCGCGGTCCGTGCGCAGGACGATCCGCACGACGACCTCGTCACCCACCCCCAGCGCCTCGCCCTCCTTGATCGGGCTGATGACCGGCCCGCTCTTGGTGAGGGTCTTCTTGAACAGCTTCTTTTCCAGCTTCAGCGGGGTGCCGTCGTGCGGGGTCACCTTCGAGATGTCTTCGAGGTAGCTCCAGTGTACGCTGCCCCAACTCACCCCCTTGTCGGTCTTCTTCACGTGGATGGTGCCCATTGAGGGCTGAACCTCGTTGCGCACGAACTTCTGCTCGTAGAACCCCGTTCCGGCTTCGACCTTCTCGGGCTTGATGACCTGGTTGCCCACGGTCACTTCCACCAGCGCGTCGGACTTCAGCAGGTTGTCGCCGCGGAGGAGCAGCGCGTACACCGCGTCGGCGGTGGCCTTCGTGGTCTTCCAGTCCTGCGTCTGCTTCTGTTTCAGCAGCCACACCTTGCAGTCCTCAACCGCCTTCTCGTCGTTCATGACCTCGTCGAACGCCTCTACCATCATGGCCTGCGTCTCGATCGGCGCGCGGACCCACGAGTACGAGAGTTCGGTGTCGCGCCAGTACATCCCGAGTTCTTCTTCGTTCTTCGACCGCTCCTTGATCGACTTCATGATCCCTTGCGGCGCGTCCTTGTCCCCGAACCGCTTCAGGGCGAGCGCGAGGTGCGCCTGCGACTGCCGGTTGGCGAGTTGGAGCCAGTACTTCTTCGCCTGCCCGAGCCAGTAATCGAGGGCGGCCCGGTGCTGGTTCTCGATCCCCTTGTCGGCCAGGAAGAAGCTGCGCCCGTAGAGGTAGAGGGCCACCAGCGAGCTGAGGTGGTTCTCTTCGGGCTTGTGTTTTTGTGCCAGGGCGTACTGCTCCTGTGCCCAGCCGTCGAGCCGGTTGATGGCCCTCACGGCGCTGGCGGTGTCGATCTTCACGCCGAGGTGCCGCATCCGGCCGAAGCCCGTGGTGATGTACAGGGTGATGTAGTCGTTGCCCGGACCGCCGGGGAACCACGGCCATGACCCGTCGGCGTGCTGCATCTCGGCGAGTTTGCGCAACTGTCGCTCGGTCTCGGAGTCGAGCCGGTTGGCGTCAAACAGCACCCCGACGTTCTTGCGGGCCACGCTCTCGGCCTGCGCCTGGCGTACCCACGGGGTTTCCTCGAGCACCACCGTCTTCAGATCCTGGTTCTTTTCGAGCGGGCTGTCGAGGGCGGGCGTGTTCTTCCACTGGTCGAAGACCTTGCGGATCTTCGGATCGCTGTTCGCGATGTGACGGGCCAGTGCGTTCGCGTAGAGGCGGTTAAAAGTCTGCTCGGAGCACTCGTAAGGGTACTCCATGAGGTACGGCAGCGCCATCACCGCGTACCACGCCGGCTGGCTCACCATCTGCACCGTGTAGCTCTGATTGCGGATGGTCTGGCTGGCGCCGGAGTTGCGCAGCTTCGCGAAATCGAAGTCTTTGGCCTGCGGGCCGCGAATCGGGAGCGGCATCGACTCCTGCACGAGCACCCGCCGCGACAGCACCGGGATGACCGCCTCTTCGCCGTCGGAGAGGCGGTCGGTTGCGGCCACCGCCTTGTAGCTGATCGGGCCGAGGCCGTCCGGAACGCTGATCTTCCACGAGAGCGTTTTGCTCTCCCCGGCGGCCAGGTCGAACGCCTGACCCACGTTCACGAGGCCGAGTTCCTGATCGACCGGCTTCTCGGTCCGGATGTCCTTGAACGACACCCGCGCGGTGCCCTTCTGCCGGGTCGCGCTCTGGTTGCTCACCTTCACCGTGAACTCGATCTGGTCGCCCTCGCGCAGGAACCGCGGCGGGTTGGGCTGCGCCATCAGGTCTTTGGCGGTGGTGACGGTGTCGGTGATGAACCCGCTGCGCAGGTTCTTGTCGTGCGCGAAGCCCAGGAACTTCCACTTCGTGAGGGCTTCGGGCATTGTGAACGTCATCCGGACGGTTCCGTCCTCGTCACTCGTGAGGTGGGGGAAGAAGAACGCGGTTTCGTTCAGGTTCTTCCGCGCGCTGACGTTGTTCAGGTCCGGTCCGGGGCTCGGCCCTTCTTGTCCGAGCCCATTTGCGGGGAACCCGCCGTCCTTCTTGGGCTCGGCACCGAGACCGGCCGCATCGGGCGCTGGGGGCGCGGCGGGCATCGCGGCTTGAGGCGCACCGAAACCGCCGCTTAAGCCCCGGTCGAACCCCTCCTGCCCCCACCGATTGCCGAAGCCGTACCCGCCGCCCTTCCCGAAGTACTCGTAGCGCATCCAGTTCATCGTGAGTTCACCGGGGAACCCGCGGTACGTCAGGTCGACGGGCTTTTGACTCACCCGCCACTGACCATGAATGTGCTGAAACCCTTTCGACTGGTTGTTGAACCCGAAATGCAGGTTCGAGTGGTCCATGCGAAACACGCTGAACCGGTGCATCCAGTCGTGCGGCAGGTACGCATCGAGTGACTCGTCGTACAGGGCCGCGACCACCTCGGCGACGGCCTTCTTCGCGTCCGGTCCGGTGATGACTGCCGTGAAGGTCTCCTTTGCGCCGGGTTCGAGCTTGTTGACGAACCGCTCCCACTTCACCGTCAGGTTCTTGTTGGTCCAGGGCACATCGACGTGCCTGGACGTGAGGTACGCGCGGTTCTCGTTCACCTGGGTGACGCGCACGGTGAACCCGCCGCGCATGTCCTCTTTCACGGGAACTTTCAGAACATGCTGGGTGGCGTTCTTCTCGGTCCAGAAGCTCCGGAGCACCTTCCCGCGGTGCTCGACTTCAACAAACGCGCGGGCGGTGTCGTACCCGCTGCCCCAGAGCAGCGTGAACTCTTCCCCGACCTCGACCGACCATTTCGGTGAGTTGACGAAGTTCGGAACTTTCACGGGGAACGTGTCGGCGGTGGGGTTCACGACGGTGAACTGATACCGCGCGGTGACCTTCTTCTCGAACGCGTCCGCGGTTTCCAGGACCGTGCGGTAGACGCCGGGGGCGAGCTTGGTTTTCACCTCGGCCTTCCCGTTCCCGTTCGTTTCGACGTTCGCGGAGAACACCACGTCCCCGAGTTCCCAACTGGCGGGCTTGCTCGCATCGGGCAGCGGGTCTTCGTTCGCGCCGGCACGGAACCGCGGGTGATAGCCCCCTTCGAGGTCCGGGCGGGCGACCTTGTTGGGTTGCTTCAGCGCGTGAATCTTGAACGCGCCCTTCGCCGCTTGGCCCTCGCCGTCGAGGGTCGTGGTGGTGACGGTGAAGGTGGTTTCCTTGTCACTGGTGACCCAGGCGTCGGAACCCACGGTCGCCCGGAGCGCGACGTAGCCCACGTTCACGCTCTTCGACGCCGAGCGTGTCTCACCGGTGGTGTCGGTCACGTCGGCAGAGACCGTGTATCGGAACGACGGCTCGTCTTTCACCGGAACCGAGAGGTCGGGTTTCGCCACAAACGGGATGACGAAGCTACCGTCCGGTTCGGTCACCACGATCCCGTGCGCGATCTCCTGTGCCGGCCGTGACGGGATCGGGCGCCACCAACAGAACTCGAAGAACCAATCGGGGTAGCGCACTTCGCGGGTGACCCGGAACGTCACCTTCGCGCCGCCGACGGGGACGCCGTTGTACTGGGTCGCCTTCCCGGGCACCTTGACGGTGTCGTTGAGCTTCGAGGCGCCCTTGGGCGCCTCGACTTCAACTTTGAACTTGGGGCGCTTGTACTCCTCGACGTTGACCGCGGTGCCGCCGTTACCGGTGGTGGTGCGGATCGACATGCGGCCCATCAGGCGGTCCCGCGGCGCCGGGAAACTGCCCGAGAACGAGCCGTAGTCGTTGCTCCGGGTCTTGTGCCGGCTGATTTCCTTTCCGTTAACATCGGTAAAGAGCACCTCCACGTCGCGATTGGGCACCACCTCGTAGTTGTCGTTCCCGTGGTCGAACCGGATCGTGATGCCCTTGAACTGAATCGTCTGCCCCGGGCGATACAGCGCGCGGTCGGTGAAGAACACGGTTTGTTCGTGCCGCTGCTCGGCGCGGTCGTAGTGGTACGTGTGCCACTCGTTGGCACTGGAGAGTTGCTGCTCCTTGTGCGTGACGACGACGAGATGGGCTTGCTGGTGCGCGGCCGGAACCGCGTAGAGCCCGTTCTTGTCGGTGGTGCCGGTTTCGCCCGCGTTCCAGCCGCCGTTGTTGTTGCGGGTCCAAACCCGGACCTTCGCACCCTCGATCGGCGCTCCGGTGCGGTTCTCGGTCACCATCCCGGCGACCTGGGGCGTGTTGTAATCGTGCCGGGATACGAGCGCGAGGTCGCTAACCCAGAAGTCGGTGTAGTTGACCACGTTGTTCGTCGCACCGAAGTTCTCGCGGTGGCTGACAACGAGGAAGTAGAAGCCGGGCTTGAGGCCGCCGGGCGCCGGGACGATTTCGGTCCGCGCCTTGAAGTCGTCCGTGGCCGGGAGGTCGTGGCTGAACTCCAGCACCGGCTTCTGGTCGAGGAGCGCTTTCGCCTCTCGTTCGCTGAGGTACTCGGGGCGCCACCGGGTCGCCTTCAGGCGGTCGGTGAAGTTCGCGGGCACGACCCGGAAGTACGCCTTCATGATGTTCTTGTAGTTGACCTTGATCGTGGGCAGCGGGTCGGCCCACACCCGCTCCGTGGTGGCGCTCGCGGACTTGCTCTCGATCTGCTGAACGAGGTTGTAGCACAGCTTCCCGCCGGGGCTTTCGGGGAAGGCCTTTTGCCCCACGAGGGCGAGTTCCCGCGCCTGGATCAAATCGCCTTCGGTCTGCAAGACGTCCGCGAGCTGGTACTGCGCCATCGCGAACAGTTCGTGTTCGGGGTTGGCCTTCGTGAACGCTTCGAGGGCGGCCTTGTACCGCGCGTTCTTGGTCTCACCGA
>DASWYH010000574.1:0-4839 GCA_036405095.1 Gemmata sp.
AGGCTAAAGACGGCGAGGAACAAGAACCCCCAGGTGAACGACCCGGTCGCCTGGCGGATCGCCCCGAGGGCCAGCGGCGGGAAGAACCCGCCCAGTCCCCCGGCCGCCCCGACCAACCCCGTTACGCTCCCGACCGACCCCGGGAAGTACTGCGGCACCAGCTTGAACACCGCGCCGTTCCCGAGCCCGATCGCTGCCGCCATCCCGAGCGCTCCCACGGTGAAGGTGGGCATCATCGGGCAAGCCATGCAGACCGCGAAGCCGGCCACCGCCGGGAACACCCCCCTCAGGATCCGCTCCCCGCCGACCCGGTCCGCCAGCCACCCGCCGACCGGCCGGCCCGCGGTCGCCACCAGCACGAACCCGGCCGTCCTCAGCCCGGCGTCCCGCGCGGACAGGCCGAACGTGTCGGTCAACAGGATCGGCAGGTACACGGACATGGCCACGAACCCGCCGAACGTCAAGAAGTAGTAGAGGCTCAGCACCCAGCTCAGCCGCTCCCGCAGCGGGCGCGCGAAGTCCGCCAGCTGTTTGGGCGGGCCGCGCCGCGGGGCGTCCACCGCCAGTGCGGAGAACAAGGCGAGCCAGGCGGCCGTGAGCAGCGCGATGCCCCAGAACCCCCACGAGAACCCGAGCGCGGCGGCCAGCACCGGGGCCCCGAACGCCGCCACCGACTGGCCGACGTTCCCGGCCCCATAGATGCCCAGGGCGGTGCCCTGCCGGGCCGGCGGGTACCACCCGTTCACGAACCCGACGCCGACCGAGAAGCTGGCCAGCCCGACCCCGACCAAGAGCCCCAGCCCCAGCAACTGCCAGTACTCCGTCACCCAACCCATGAGTACGGTCGGGACGATGGCGCATGCCATCGTCCCGATGAACACGACCCGGCCCCCCCGGGCGTCCGTCAGGACCCCGAGCGGGATCCGGCCGAGGCTGCCCAGTAGGACCGGCACTGCGACCGCCAGGCTGACCTCCAGGGGGCTCAGCCCGAGCCGCGCTCGCATCAGCGGCATCATCGCCGACACCGATCCGAAGACGGCGAAGCAGACGGCGAACCCGCCGGTCGCCAGGGCCAGTTGGAGCCAGGGCCGGCCCGCCCGCGGCGAGGTGTAGCTAACCAGTCCCGTATCGCCCGCGCTCATGTGTCGCTCCGGGTGCCGGGCCCCGCCCCGAAGTCCCCCTGGAGGTACAGGAGCCGGCGGAGCAGCCACAGGTTGATAAACAGGCAGCCGAAGCTCGCGGCCGCGGCCGGCCACACGACCGAGCCGTCGCCGCCCAGGAACGCGTTCATGGTGGCCGTCAGGAGCCACAGCTGGAGGACGACCAGCAGGCCCACGACGCAGAGAATGCCGGCGTAGATGGCGTCCTTCTGGCGGCGGCTCAGGTGCGGTTTCACGTCGACCCCTCGGGCGTTACACGGTCCGCGGCTCGAACCCGGTGGCGTACACGGCCCCGTCCCGCACTTCGAGCCTGACGAGCGGCAGGGGGCGCCGAGGGGGGCCGGCGACCGGGCGGCCGTCGGCGGCCTCGAAGTACCCGTTGTGACACGGGCAGTGCAGTTCGCCCTTCTCCAGGTGCGGGACGACCGCGCACGCCAGGTGGGAGCACTTCTGACCGTACGCCACGTACCGGCCTGGGGCCAGGCACAGGGCCAGGCACGGCTCGTGCTCGTCCGGGTAGCGGAACTCGACGACCCGCTTCGCCTCCAGGTCGGAGACCGTGGAGACCAGCGTGCGGGGAAGCGGCCCCTTGTCCCGCAGGGCGCCGGCGGCCGCGATCCAGCACTGGCCGGCCGCGAACGCCCCGCTCGTGAGCACCAGGAACTTGACGAACTCCCGGCGGGCGACGTGATCGTCCTCGGGGACATCGGTCGGGAAGTCGCGCCGCCACGCCGGTTGCTCGGGGAGCGGTTTGCCGTCCGGGTAGGCGCGGGCGTCGTCGGCCGGATTCATCGGGGCTCCTCCGCCGGGACCGGGGCGTCGGTCAGCACGTTCAGCGAGATCAGTCCGGCCGCCGGCCGCTCGTGCATGGCGGCGGTCACGTCCAGGTGGGTGTCGGCGTTGTCCCGCGGCACCATCATACTCACCTTGGTCGTGACCACCTCGCTGCCGAACCGGAACCGGTTGGTCGGCCGGGACCGCTTCCGAAGCGCCTCGACCTCCGCCCGCGGGCCGTAGAACAGCGCGCCGCTCGGGCACACGGTGGCGCACATCGGCTTGCGGCCGGTGCTGGTCCGGTCGTAGCACATGTCGCACTTCATCATCAGGTCCAACTCGGCCACCATCTTGGGCACCCCGAACGGGCACGCCAGGACGCAGTTCGAGCACGCGATGCACCGCGGCTTGCGGGCCGTCATCACCCGCCCGTCGGCGCTCCGCTTGATGGCGTCGGCCGGGCACACGTCGGCGCACGTCGGGCTGTGGCAGTGCATGCACACCACCGGCACCGTCTGCACGGACGTGCTCCGCTCCACGTACTCGATGTGGATCATCGAGTGCCCCTTGTGCGTCTCGCACTCGGCGCAGGCGTGCTCGCAGGCGTGGCACCCGATGCACCGGTGCGGGTCCACGAAGAACTCCATCTCGGTCGCCATGCGCCCCCCTGGTTCGTTAGCCGTGCGCCCTCAGGCGCGGAAGATCGTGACCAGTAGTGCGGCGTCCGCGACGCCGTGCAGCGAGTGCGGCGCGCCGGGCGGCAGGTGCAGCAGTTGCCCCGCGCCGAGGCGCCGCGTCTCGCCCCCGGCGGTAAAGTCCACCGCGCCTTCGAGGCAGTGGACCGTGAGCGTTCCGGTCACCGCGTGTTCGGCGACCTCCCGCCCGGCCGGCACCACCAGCCGGAGTACGTCCAGGCCGGGCGCCCGCACCAGTGCGCCCGTTGCGACCCCGGGCAGCACGGCCGCCGGCGGCCCAACGGTGACCACCTCGCCCGGGGCGACTTGCGGGTTCGACACGGCTGAGCCCTCACTGCTGGGGTTCGAGGCGGCGGGCGTACTCCGGCTCCGCGGCCTTCCGGATGCGGACGGCGCACACCTTGTACTCGGGGATCTTCGAGACCGGGTCCTGGGCCGCGATGGTCGCCAGGTTCACGCTCTTCTGTCCGGCCCAGTGGTACGGGACGAACACCACGTCCGGGCGGATCGTCGTCACCACCTGGCACCGGACGGTCAGGCTCCCCCGGCGGCTCTCGGCCGTCACCCAGTCGCCGTCGGCGATCCCGTGTTTCGCCGCGAGGACCGGGTGGAGCTCCAGGAGCGGCTCCGGGTACTGGTCCACGAGCGGGCCGATCCGCCGGGTCTGGTTGCCGGAGAGGAACATGCTCACCACCCGGCCGGTGGTCAGGATGACCGGGTACTCGGCGTCCACGTCCTCCGCCGGTGGCGCGTACGTGACGGCGTGGAACCGGGCCTTGCCGTCCGGGAAGTAGAACGGGCCGGCCCCCTTGGCCACCGGGTTCCACGACCCGGGCTCGAACAGCCGCGGGGTGCCCGGGTGGTCGATCGGGGCTCCGTCCGGGGCGGCATCGGGGCACGGCCAGAACACGCCCATCTGGCCCTCGATCTTCTCGTAGCTGAGTCCCGAGTAGTCGGCCACCCCGCCCTTCGACACCCTCCGCAGCTCGTCAAAGATCTCCCGCGGGCTGCCGAACGTGAAACCCCGCTCCCGGCCGAGCGCCCGGGCAATGTCCTGGAGGACCTTCCAGTCCTGCTTGGCGTCCCCCGGCGGGGTGACCGCCTGGTTGACCTTGATCACCCGCCCCTCGGTCGAGCAGACGGTTCCCTCATCCTCCTCGTGCTGCGACCCGGGCAGCACCACGTCGGCGAACCGGGCGGTCTCGCTCAGGAAGAAGTCTGCGCAGGCGAAGAACTCCAGCTTCTCGAGCATCCGTTTGACGAACGTGCTGTCGGGCAGCGACACGGCCGGGTTGAACGACCACGACAGCAGCCCCTTGATCTCCCCGCTCTCGACCTTGCGGAGGATCTCGTAGCAGTCCACCCCGGCGCGCGGGAGCTCCGCCTCCTCAACGCCCCAGACCTCCGCCACGTACCGGCGGTGCTCGGGGTTCTCGATGTCGCGCCCGCCGGGGAGCTGGTCGGACTTCTGGCCGTGCTCCCGGCCGCCCTGGCCGTTGCCCTGGCCGGTGATGGTCGAGTACCCGCACCCCGGCCGGCCGATCCGCCCGCTCGCCAGGACGATGTTGATCGACGCCAGGCAGTTGTTCACCCCGTGGGTGTGCTGCTCCATACCTCGGGCGTGCATCAGGTAGCTGGTCCGGGCCGTTCCCCACCACTCGGCCGCCTGCCGGACCGCCCGCTCCGCGATTCCTGTCACCTCGGCCGTCTTGCGGGGCGTCCACTCCCGGACGGCCTCCGCCGCCTTCTCGAACCCGACGGTGTGGGCGCGGATGAACGCGTGGTCGAGCCAGTCGTTCTCGATCATCAGGTGCAGGACGCCGGCGAACAGGGCCGCGTCCCGCCCCGGCTTCACCGGGAGCACCAGATCGGCGGTCCGGGCGAGCGGGGTGATGCGCGGGTCGACGTTGATGATCCGGGCGCCGTGCTCGCGGGCCTGCCAGATGTAGCTCGTGGTGATCGGGGCGCACTCGGCGACGTTGGCGCCGCTGATCCAGACGACCTCGGCCCTGGGGATGTCGGACCAGGGGTTGGCCGCGCGGTCGACGCCGAACGCCTTCTTGTTCCCGGCCCCGGCGCTGACCATGCAGAGCCGGCCGTTGTAGTCGATGTTCGCAGTTTTCAGGCAGACGCGGGCGAACTTGCCCATCAAATAGGTCTTTTCGGTGGTCAGGCTGGCGCCGCTGAGCATGGCGAACGCCGAACGACCG
>DASWYH010000575.1:0-3220 GCA_036405095.1 Gemmata sp.
GCGCACCTGCGCATGGCCCAGAGCATGGCGGCCCGCGACAAGGCCCCGCGCGGGGTCCGGTTCATCGTCTCCAGCGACGCAACGAACCCGGACAAGAAAGACATTCGTTGGGTCACCGAGTTGCAGTACGTCGAGCAACCGCTGCCGCTGATCCCGAACCGGAACCCGCTCACCAGTGGGAACCCGGACACCGAACCGCGGGTGCGGTTCGCTTATACGACCCAGGCCGGCACCATCACCAAGCGACAGTGTTTCATTGAGAATTTGACCGAGGATCAGGCCAAACTGATCCAGGCCGGCTGCACGATCGTGATGCCGGTGTTCAGTGCGTGGCACAAGATCAAGGCGATCACGAGCGGCCCGCCCCAGTCAGGTTCGTCGAACCCGTGGCAGGTCGAGGCGGAACTGGAAGTGTACCCGGACGCGATCATGGGCGGGAGCACGCACTACCAGACGTACCACTTCGCGATCTACCTGCTACCGACCCCGCTCGTGGGCGAGCCAACGATCCTCTTGCCCAAGAACATCTGTGTAGACTTGAATGTTAGCGTGCCCTCGCAAGCCAACTCCGCCAGTGACTTTGATGTCCTGTTCGGCCCGGATGGGAAACTGGTGGGCGCGCCAACCGGGCAGATCTTTCTGTGGATGCGCGACTACACCAAGGCGGCCCCTTACAGTATCACGTTTTCTACTTCGACACCACCGGTCCGGTCCGCGCCGTTCCTCTCGGGGGCGCCGTTGCTCGACGCGTTCCGCAAGGGTGGCGAGCAGCACATCATCGCGGTTCGCGCGTCCGGTTCGCACGGGTCCAACGAAGCGATGTGGCCCGACCCGAGTTCCGGGAACTACCCGGCGAACAACGACGCCTACACACTGGTGCGGCAGGAGACCCGGTAGGAAAATTTGTCGCGCGTTTTTTGGCGCCCACGCGCGGCGCGCGAATGATTCCCACGGGGGCGAGTTCTCGCCCCGCGACTCGATCCCCGGTCCACGACCCGAAGACCCCTGACCGGTCCACCCGCTCGGGACCGATGCGAGGCGACACATGACCCGACGATCCGGAATGACCATGACCGAAGTCCTGGTCGCCATCTTCGTGGTGGCGATCGGACTGGCCGGGGTGATGAGCATGGTGCCGTTCGGCGCCAAGCAGATGAGCGACGCGCTCGTCGCCGACCGCGCCACCAGTCACGCCACCACTATTGACGGCATGGTGCGCCCCTACTGGAAGGAGAAGATCGTCGAGGACACCCGGCAGGACAACCTCCCGCCCCCGCCGCCGCCCAACCCCGCCAGCGCGCCCCCGCCGCGCTACTTCGACCAGGAACCGTTCTTCATCGCGATGGACGACCCGGGCAGGGGGCTCCCCAAGCCGACGGCGGGACCGAGTTACCCCGTGTTCCTCGACCCGATGGGGGTCGTCGGGCGCCGCGGTCAACCCGGGGAACTGTGGGTCGGGGACGGGGGCTCCACCAATGTGCCCCGGCGCACCATGAACGGGGTCCAGTACCTCGCGCCGTTCGGCCCTTATCTCTCGTTGACCGGAATGCCGAACACGCCTTCAGGGTTGAACCGGCCCAACCCGCAGGAGGCGTCCACGGCCCTGCGCATGTGGAGCCAGCCGGACGGGTTCTCGTGGGACGAGGACTCGCGGCCGGTAAGCGGTCCGTCGATGCGCGAGTACCGGTACAATGCGCTGGCCGTGATCCAGCGCCCGACCAACAGCGCACGCTACACCGCGACGCTCAAGGTGGTCGTGTTCAGCAACCGGCGGCACCTGTTTTTCCCGAGCAACGGCCCCGAGGTCAAGTTCACGGGTGTCAACTTCGTCCCCACGCTGACGACCATACAACTCCCAACTAGCGCCGAAGTGCAGAAGGGGAGTTGGATCATGGACGCAACGGTGGACCCGAATGCGAATGGTACTTTGAGGCATGCGAACTTTTACCGCGTGGTGAGCGCAGTGGAGAACACGCCCGGCACGTTCGACATTGAGTTGCACACTCCGATCACACGTGTGGACGGTCAGTCCGGTGCGTACGCCGCGGACATAGTCGTGATGCCCGGGGTCGCCGGGGTGTTCGAGCGCCCGCAACTGACCGACCAGTGAGCGCCGATTTGGAACCGCAGGGGCCGTAGCGAACGATACTCACGTCCGACCGAATTCCGCTGGCACCCGGCCCGAGGCGACACGCCCCGCCGGGCCGATGAGGGCGACGACACATGATCTCCCGAACCCGATCCCACGCGCCCGCTCGCACCCGGGCGGCGTTCACGCTCCCCGAACTGCTCGTGGTCGTGACCATCACGCTCATCCTGATGAGCATCCTGGTTCAGGCATCCACGATCATTACGAGCACCGTGAGCAGCGCCAAGGCCCAGGGCGACTTCGTGGGCCAGGAGCGTATGGCCCTCGCGGTGATGCGCCGCGACCTCCAGTTCGACCACTTCATCGAAGAAGACGGGAACCCGTCCCCGACCCGGGGGCGCAAACTGAGCGACCAGCGCACCGATCGGGCGTACGCGTCGAACGGCCAGATCCAGGGGTACAAGACGCCCCAGTCGGGGTACTTCTGGGCGGGTGCCAAGGTCGTCGACAACACCGTGAACTTCGACGAGGGGGCGGACAGCGACGGGTTCTCATCGACACGGTCCGGGAACCACTTCATGCAGTTCACCATCGTCACCCCGGGCGGCTCCCCGGAGCAGACGCTCACCGCGGACATTCCGGTTGGGAACCCGAATGTGACCACCGGCACCTGTGGTGAGGTCGCGTATTTCTTGGTGTCCAACGGGCAGACCCCCAACGGGACGCTCCAGTTCAAACTGGTCCGGCGGCAGCGGCTGGCGGCCCGGAACAACGACGACGACCCGGCCTACGGTCAACTGCTGAACCAGTCCGGCGCACAGCCGACGGACCCGCCCGAGGTGGTGGCGTGCAACCTCACCAACGGCCGGTTCGACATGCTCAACCTGAACGAACTCACGTTCCGCAGCAACCGGGTGGCACAGCAACCGATCACGACCCACCGGGTCGGCGAGGACGTGTTGCACCACCACGTGACCTCGTTCGAACTCAAGTTCACCGGGTCCGGCCCCGGGTGGCCCCGCACCGCCGACATCAACGGCGACTACCCCTATGACACGCTCCCGTATGACGGGGAGTACGACACCGGCGACGCGACCCAGTTGAGTTCGGCGAACAACCTCGCGGACGGCT
>DASWYH010000576.1:0-9681 GCA_036405095.1 Gemmata sp.
CTCCAACATGGCACGATCGCGCCGCCCCGCCCAATCGGCGCCCGACGGCGCGACCAGCAGCTTCTGAACATCCGCGAGGGTCAAGAAGTGCGGCAGCTTCTTGTCCTGCTTCGGCCCCCGGAGCGCGAGCGCCGGGTTCACGTCGAGCACCCCGGCGCGGCAGAGGTACTTGCTGAACGAGCGCACCGCCGCCAGCCGGCGGGCGATGGTGCTCTTCGCGTACCCCTGTTCGTGGAGCCACGAGGCGAACGCGCGGACCGTGCGGGTGGTCCAGTCGGCCGCTTGAAGTTGTGACTTCTGGCCCCGGTCGCGGACGAACGCGAGGGCCTGCGTGAGGTCCTCGCGGTACGACTTGACGGTTTTGTCGGAGGCGTTCTTTTCGCGCGCGAGGTGTGTGAGGAAGTCCGCGAAACCTTGTTCCAGGGTCATGCCCGCTCCCGTTCCGGGGTGTCGCGCCCGCGGCTTCCACCGCGGGCGCAACAGAATGATCCGGTCGGGGCCGCCGTGCTCCAACAGCAAAGTTACGATCAGTCGCCGAGCAGATCGGCCGGGTCCGGTTGCGCCTCGGGGTTGCGCACGCGCTCGGTGAGCACGGCCGCGTCGAACCAGTTCAGCGCGACCGCGGGATCCGCCGCCTTGTCGCGGATGTCGGCGATGAGCGCCCCTTTCGTCTCGTCGTCGTAGACGAAGATGAACTGCTCGCTGCCCTTGATCAGTGCGAGAACGTTGAGCTCTTGCGTCACGCGTCACTCCTCCGCGCAGTCCGGCACATCCCGATTGAACATCGGCCGGTCGGCACCCCAACTCCAACCAAATCCGCACCGCGGCCCCGAATCGGCGCAAGGCCCCCACCCTTCCCGCACAACCGCCCCATCCGGAACTGCCGTTGGGGCCCACCTCCTGGGGCTTCAAAACCGTGCACGCGGGGGCTCGCCCCCTCCTCCCTCCTCCCTCCTCCGGGGCCACCGCAATCGCCGCACGTTCTCGGGCTCCAAAGCCTTGCCCGGGGCGGGGTTCGGCCCCCTTGCGCGGAGCGACTTCGGGTCAGGGCGCGTCCCGACCGCGGCGCGGTTCCCTGCTCCCGGCGACTTGTCTTCTAACCGAGTGTGCTGTAAAATCATGCCGGTATTACGACGTTATTCCATCCACCGAGAGCAGCGACATGAACGGCGTCGGCAGGCTCCTTCTCAAGGCGGTCGGCGTGGGCGCGCTCGTCGCCGCGCTCCCGCTGCTCATTTTCGGTTGCAAGGACAGCACCCAAACGGAAAACGCGTGGCCCGACCACCCGGGTCCGAAAGTGGTGGTCTCGTTCGCACCCCTCTACTGCCTCGCGGCGAACGTGGCGGGCGACGACGCGGTCGTCAAAAACGTGATGAGCTCGAAAGGGCCGCACGAGTTCGATCCGACCCCCGCGGACATCCGGCTCGTCACGAAGGCGGACCTCTTTTTCGTCGTCGGCCTCGGGCTCGACGAGGCGAAAGCACAAACCATGAAGGACGGGTCCGGCAACAAGGACTTGAACCTCGTGTTGCTCGGCAGCAAGCTCAAAAAGGACGAACTGTGTGAGGGCAAATGCACCCACGCGGACCACGCCGGGCACGACCACGACCACGGCACCGACCCGCACGTGTGGCTCAGTCCCGATCACGCGGCGAAGTTCGTCGGGTTCATCCGCGACGAGCTGAAGGCCAAAGACCCGGCCCACGCCGCCGGGTACGATTCCCGGGCCGGGGCGTACATCACCAAGCTGAAGGCGCTCAAGGCATACGGGGTCGAGAAGTTCCAGGGCAAGCAGGACCGGCGGCTCGTGTCGTTCCACGACTCCCTCGCGTACTTCGAGGAGGCGTTCCAGCTCGACGTGCGGGCGGTCCTCACGAAGACCCCCGGGCAAGAGCCCGACACGAAGGAGATGAAGGAGCTGATCCGGGTCTGCACCAAGAAATCGGCCCCGGTGCGAGTGATCGCGACCGAGCCGCAGTACTCCACCAGCTCCTCGGGCGAAACGCTCCGAAAGGAGCTCCGCGCCAACGGCGTCGCGGACCCGGTGCTGGTCGAGTTCGACCCCCTGGAAACGGTGCGGCCCGACGAGCTCACGGCCGACTGGTACGAAACGAAGATGCGCGAGAACATCGACCGCCTGGCCGAGAAGATGAAATGAAGCCCGAAGCACCGGCGAAGCCGCTCGTGTCGCTCCGGAACGTGAGCGTGGAGCTGGGCAGGAAGACGATCCTCCGGAACGTGACCGCGGACATCCGGCGCGGGACGATCACGGCCCTCATCGGGCTGAACGGGTCGGGCAAAACCACCCTGCTCCGCGCGCTCGTCAACGAGTACCCCCACAAAGGGGAGATCCAGTTCCACTGCGGGCACGACCACTCGAAACCGTACCCCGAGGCGATCGGGTACGTGCCCCAGCGCCTGACCCTCGACGCGCGGCTGCCGCTGACGGTAAGCGACTTCCTCGCGCTCACGCTATCGCGGCGCCCGCTGTTCTTCGGCATCTCGAAGCGGACCGCGCAGAAGAGCCTGGAGATGCTCAACCGCGTGGAGGTCGCGAACTGTCTGAACGTGCCGGTCGAGGGGCTCTCGGGGGGCCAGCTCCAGCGCGTGCTGCTCGCGCTCGCCCTGGAGCCGCAGCCCGAGTTGCTGCTGCTCGACGAACCGGCTGCCGGGATCGACTTCGGCGGGCTGAAAAAGTTCTATGAGCTGATCGCGAACATCAACCGCGACACCGGCGTGACCGTGCTGCTCGTGTCCCACGACCTGAACATGGTGCAGACCTACGCTCACGATGTGCTGTGCCTGCGGAGCGGTGCGATCCAGTGCCAGGGGCCACCCAACGAGGTCCTAACGCCGATCAACATGTCCCTGGTGTTCGGGGCGGAAATTCACATGTTCCCCCACCGCTTCGGAACCTGACCACACTTCACACGCCAGGGGTGTGCGGTTTTCCGAGAGATCTAGAGGTTCTGCCAGTATCTGGGTCCCGGAGAAGACGATGAAAAATCTGATCCCGATATTTTCCAAAGGATTTGGAGGCTCTACCGGTATCTGAGCCGCTCTGCGGAACCTCTAATAAAGGGCGTTATTGGGTTCGGTCCTCGTTTCCCCGGTGTGTTCGAGGGCGACTGGGGCCGAAATTGCGGAATGTACAGACCCTGAGTAAAGAGGGCTGACCCGCAGATCGCACAGAAGAACACGGATCAGAAGCCGGGAAGATAGGGTCTGCCCTCCGGCCTCCTACCCTTCTTAACTCTACCACCCTTCGGACAGATCACGTTATCGCACGGGCGACTCTGCCGGTCTGCATTCCAATCCGTGTCTTTCTGCGTAATCGGTGAGCAAGTTGTTCTCTCGCATCGACTTACGCAAGAGGGGGCCAGTCCTTCGCCACGCCTTCGCGTTCAATCAACTCCACCTGTTCCTTCGTGATGTGGAACCGCGACGCGATTTCCTTCTTGGAATCCGCAACCGTCACCGTGCGCGTGTCTTGTACTTCCACGAGCGCGTGGAAAATGGACTTGCGCTGTTGTACCGTCAGTGTCTTGGCAGACATCGCTGTTCCTCCTTTATTGGCAATCGCGTGACGAAGGTGCCTGATTCAGTTTACGTCCGCCAAGTGACCTCAGTCCCCGGAATCCGCCCGTTTTGCCTGCTTCCCGATCCGCGCTTCACTCCCGACCCGAAAGGCCCAATCATGCCGTACCGCCGGCTCGCCGTGCCCCTCGCCGTCCCGATCGTTTCCGGGGCCGAGCCGCGCCCCCTCGAATCCCCCGAGCGGCGCAACCGGACCTGAGCAACTTCTGATTGGTTCTCGCGATGGACTCGAAGAACTCTCGAATCCCCCGAGCGGCACAACCAGACCCGAGAGCCGCACCGGCTCCGTCCGCTCGGATCAGAGGCCGGCTCGCAGCTGTGGACAAAAGCTCGATACCGAAATCCGGGACCGTCGGCTGGGGGAAGGTGGAACTATGCCGGCGCTAAGGGGTAGACAAGGAACTCGACACGGAAACAACGGCCCCATCACATGCCAGGATGCACACAAAGCACCATATTAAATATAACAAACAATATAAAGCAAATAACTTTTTAATCTTTTCCCGAGCCGTCTCTGTATCGCCTCCGACTCGGTGGGCGAGGAGTTCGACACCGAAATCACTGTTGTACCTGGCTCAACTGCGTGCCGTTGCCCGTTACCGTGATGTAGACAAGGCGCTCGACACCAAAACCACTGTTGTACCGGACGGCGCTTTCGTCGCCAAAGTTGGCGCTACGGGGTAGACGAGGAGTTCGACACCGAAATCCGGGACCGCGCCGCACTGGACAGCACATCAACCCCGAATTGTCGCTAATGGAGGTCAGCACCGCAGAACCCAGGAAGCTGTGGAGGCGCCGGAAGCCCTCCGCGACGGCTTCCGCGGTGAAGCCGCGGGCGAAGGTGCGGTCGTGCCCGAACTCCTCGGTGCGGAACCACCACGCGACGAGCGACATGATGGCGGCGTCTCGGACGTTGACGAGCGCCTCGCCCCAGTCTTCGTGAAGTTGGTGGACACACGCCACCCAGAACCGCTCGTCCCGTGGCTCGGCGGCCTCAGACTCGTATTTCGGACATTAGCGGACGGCGGCGAGCCAGTTTTTTGGGCGTTGTGGAAATTCGTGAGGTCTTGGCGGTCGGCCACTTCCTTCAAGAAGAGCGCGCCCCCATGGGCCAAGCGCAGTGGCCCGAGCACGTCGGCGAAGGTCGGCACACCTTCTGGGTGTACCACGGGCGGTCCCGTTGGACGTGCGGACCGTCCTTGCCGGCGGTCGCATACCACAATACGGTCAGCGTCTTCACGGACCAGCCCATCGGGTGCGCCCGCTCCGCGCTCTTGGCGGCGCGGACACGCGATCGTGCAACCCGAGCAGCTATTTGCTCTCGAAAAAGACGGCCTCGATGCTCCAGCGGCGGCAATATCCGGCGATCGCGCACGCGGCGGCCTCGGTACTCGTGGCCAACAGCACCTCGTCGCGCTACACACCGGCCACGTCCCGCACCAGCACCACGGTCATCGGTGCGGCCTTTGAGCCCGTGCACCACAACACGTTCCGGGCCACCTGGACCCTCAACTTGCGGGTCGTGTCCCCGAACCCGCGTCCCATTTCTTGGGTCGGGTACGCGGCCACGTCCTCGATCATCTGACGCGGGCGTGGCCGTTGGTCCCCATGCTTGCGGTTGGGACCCCGTTGGCCCGGTTGGCGAGCCGGGGGCTTGGCGCAGAGGGCCGCGCCCCAGCGGAGTCGCCCGGGCACCTTGAGGTTCGCCGGGCGGGCGCCCAGCCCGCTCCGGTTCAGGTACGCCCGATCCCCCACCGGCCAGCACTCCCGGCCCGGCCACCATCTCGCCACGTGGTGGCCCAGTTCGGCCCCAGCTGGGTCCGCGGCCCACGCCCCTCGGTTCCCTCCTTGTGGTACGCGCGCCACAGCACCGGGAGCGTGAACACACGGTCGGTGCGGAACGGGAGCCGGACCGTAATCCCTACCCCACCCAGTTGACCCCGAACCGGGAGCGCTTCCGCTTCTTGGAAGATGTCACGGTGTCGAGAAAGAACCCGCCGAAGGCCACCGCGGCCCCGCGCTTGTGGCACAGGGTGTCATCGGCCACGACCCAGATGCCCCCGGTCGGGATCAGGCGGGTGACGACCACCAGGACCAGGAGCCCCCAGGTCGTCCCAATCCCACTTGGCCGCGGCGAACCGGGCCAAGGCCGTGCCCCAAGAGGTGCGTCGCGGCCCGCCCGGTGGCCTGCCACGCCTCCGGGAGGGCGCGCGGACCCGGGGCGACGATCCATCCGACCCGCAAGTACCGGAAGGTAACGAACACCTCCTGGCGGAAACATCCCCGGAACCCCTCTACCAGGGTTCCCAGCGACGGGATAAGTTCGTCCATGACACGGGCCCTTGGTCCGACGGGTTACGGTGCGGCTCCGGTAAAACACACCGTAGCCACGCCGAGCCATGCGGGCGATGTCTTTTTGTTCACATGCACGCCCCCGATAAGTCCGAAACGCGAGCCTGACCAACGCTCACCTTTGCGCCGTTGACGTGGGCCGATCTCATTGCTCGTGAATTGGTCTATTCGCGCCACGACCACAACCTGACTCCAGCCTGCCAATGAAAGTCTGGAGCCCGGTTCTTTTTGAGCGCCGAACCGGCTGCCGCACGCGCGCCGGGCTTCCGAGATGCTACAACCGATGTGCGTGTTATCCTATCGGTGACGCAACTCAACCGGAGGAACCATGTCCGCACCGCCATCGGAGGAGGCCCGCGCGTTCGAGTCGGCGCTCCGCGCGAACCCACACGACCTGGCGGGCTGGTGCGCCTACGCGGACTGGCTCACCGAGCAGGGCGACCCGCGCGGCGAGTTCATGCAGGTGCAGCTCGCACTCGAAGACGAGACGCGCAGCAAAAGCGAGCGCGCCGCGCTCAAAGAGCGGGAAGCCGAGTTCCTCAAGGCACACGAGCGCGAGTGGCTCGGTGAGGAGCTGGGTGAGTTCTTGCTTGCCAACCGAGACGAACCGGACCGATACGATCCGATTAACCCCGTCTACGAGTGGCGCCGGGGGTTCTTGTGGGAACTGGTCATCGGCGAACTTGACGCGGACACCGCACAAGCGCTGGCGCACACGCCAGCGGCCCGAATGCTCCAGGCGCTCCGCGTTCACGGCGTCGGCGAACACAGGCCAATCGCACCCGGCGCCCCGAACCCGCCTGGGGTCGATCGCTATTCGCCGCTCTTCGAGTTGATCGGCTCGCCGCTCCTCGACAACCTCCGCGTGTTCCAGTACGGACCGGAAGTGGCGGACGAGAGCCTTACCGGCGACCAGTGGCAGAACATGGCACGTTTCGACTGTTGGACCTACCACCCCGGACTTGAACACGTCATCGGGTCGATGAGCCGCGTGGAAGAACTGCACCTGTTCTGCAAGCAATACGACATCGGCGCGGTCTTCGGCGCGATGAGCCTCCCGAACCTCCGCGTCCTCCGCGTGTACCATCTCGGCACACGAGACAGCCGGAGCGAGCGCGAGGGGTACGCCTACCCGCTCGGGATCCTCGCCGCAAACCCGGCCATGAGCAACCTGACGCACCTGCTCTTTCACCCGCACCACGAAGAGTATTCCAGCGCCAGTTACCCCGATTTGGATTGTTTCCTCCCGCTCAGCGCGTTGCAAGCGCTCACCGGGTCGCCGCACCTCACGAAGCTCACGCACCTTCAGTTCCGGCTCTCGAACATGGGCGACGAGGGCGCCCGCGAGATCGTCCGGTCCGGCCTCCTGAAGCGGTTGAAATGGCTCGACCTGCGGCACGGGTGCGTCACCGACGAGGGCGCCAGGGCGCTCGCCGAGTGCCCCGACCTCCGCAACCTCGGGCACCTCGATTTGTCGCGCAACATGGTCACAGACGTGGGGCTGAATCTACTGAAGCAAACGGGGACCAACGTTCGGGCCGATTACCCACTCACGGATGCGGAAATAGAGGAACAGGTTTATCTGTTCGAAGGGGACTCGGAGTAGGGTCATAGCGGTGCGATGCGGGTGCCCCTGGGACCGCGGCCGTCGCGGCCGCACGCGGGCGCTTCGGGTAGCACCGCGAAAAGCCGCCCAGCCACACCACCCGTGAAGCGGCGGCCGGGACGGCCGCGGTCCCAGGGAGATACCGCCCGCGAAGCACCAACGCGCAAGCGCGTCGATCAAGGTCACGGGTCGAACTTGATCTCCGGGTCGCGCTCCTGCATCCGGCGCCGGTCGCTCGCGTCGCCGAGCGCCTGCAGGAAGTGAACGATGTCCCAGATCTTGTCCGGCGCCCCCGGCGGCGCGTTCGCCACGCGGTCGTGGAACGCGGTCATCCCCGAGGGCGCGATGCCGCCGTAAATGCGGGCGTACAGGTCCTCGCCCTGGCGCCCGCCCCGGTACACGCCGAGCGTCAGGTTCCGGGGCTGCACGATGGTGCCCCAGGCGTCCCACTTCAGTTGCTGCGCGCGCCCGTAGTTCGCGTGGCAGCTCCCGCACCCGAACTCGGGCGCGTTGTACAGCCGGAAGCCCCGCACCGCCGAGTCGATCCGCTCCTTCTCGGTCCGCACCTGTTCCGCCGGAACCCGGATCGGGTGGTGAGCCGCAACGCCCCAGTTGAACAGCACGGCCAGCTCGTTCTGCACGACCAGCCAGTCCATCTCGGCGCCCTCGTAAATCGGGTCGTCGCCGCGGGGCTTGATCGCGCGCGCCAGCGACGCGAACTCCACCTCGCCCCGCACGCTCAGGTGGATCACGTAGCTGACGGCGTCGTCGAGTTCGGCCTCCGTGAGCCCCGGGAACGCGGGCATCATGGTGCCGTCGATGCCCCGGCGCACGGTGGCCTTGAGGTCGTCGCGGCGCGGCTTCCCGCTCGCCCCCAGCCCGGCCTTTTTGGGCGCCGTGGCGGGTGCGAACGCGGTCGTAAACTTGAACACCCCCTGGCGGTAGTCGCGGGGCATCGGCCCCGCCTCGATCGCGTACGCCGGGTCGCCGGCCCCGTTGGGGCCGTGGCACTGCATGCACCACCGCCGGTACACGACCGACCCGCGGGCCAGCGCCGCGTCGTCGAGCCGGAGTTCGGCCTTGATCGCGGTCGCGGCCCTCCAGTCCTCTTCCAGTTCCTTGAGCTTCACCTTCCCGAGTTGCTTGCGGATGTCCTTCAGGTTCGCCCCGAGGCCCCCCGCCGGGTCGAAGCGGACGAAGCTGGCCGCGACCACGTCGTTCAGCTCCGGCACCCGCACGGTCGGCACCAGGGGGGACCCGAAGTGCGCGTCGAGCAGCCGGGCGAGCCGGTCCGCCTGGGCCGGCATCCACACGTCCTGTTCGTACACGATGGGGTCGAGGATCGTCTTGCCGAACTGCTTGCGGAGGTCGGCCGCGAGGTCCGCGTCCGGGGTGTCGGGCATCACCCGCACGCTCCGCAGGGGCGGGAAGCGCGGCGCGGACCAGTGCGCCGGCGCCCCGTCGGGGATCTTCACCGCCAGGAGGTCCGTTCGCGGCTGGTACCGCGCCGCGGGGACACCGGCACTCGGAGGGGGCTCGGCGCCGGCGCCCGCAGGGCCGCCGCAGCCCGTGAGCGTGAGGAGCCCCAGCGCGGCGCACGCGGGCAGGAAATGCGGGTGCTTCATGAACGTACCGGCGGCGACTTTTTCGGTCGCCGGCGCTTGTGCTTTGGGCCGGAATGTCAACAATACAGTGTCCCGTCGCTCGCGGCGGGACCACCCGAGAGCCACGAGTCACATTCTATGAACCGGGCCGCTCGCGCCGCCGCACCCCTCGCCCTGCTCCTCCTCGCCCCCGTGGCGGGCGCGCAGCCGTCACCGCTCCCCGCACCGGAACCGGCCAACCTGCGGGGCGCGTCCACCCAGACCCTGAAGCGGCTCCTGGAAATCAAGCAGAAGCTCGCCGCGGGCAAACACGCCGACGCGGCCGACGACCTCCAGCGGCTGCTCGACGAGTCCGGGAGCGACCTGGTCCCCGTCGAGGCGCACCCGGGCGCACACTCCGCCCGCCCGGCCCGCTGGTTCGCGCACCAGCTCCTCGCGGCCCTCGACCGCGACACCCTGAAGGCGTACCGGGACCGCATCGACCAGCCCGCGCAGGAGCTGCTCGCGCGCGCCAAGGAGGCC
>DASWYH010000577.1:0-9304 GCA_036405095.1 Gemmata sp.
CGTGCTGATCGCCGACGCCCCGGATTCGGCACTGGGCAAGGAAGGCAAAAAGCACGTCGCCGCGCTCGAACCGCTCGCCAAGAAGAAGTAGCGCGGAAGCCGTCACGCTGTTTGCGCTCGTGCGGGATCACGGACCGCGCCCGGGCGAGTGTGGCGGCATTGGCGGCCCATGCGTCGAGGTGCTTCGCGGCCCGTTTCTGCACACCGGGCAACTTTCGGCTGTTCGCCAACCCCGTCCGGTAAACGGGCTCTTCGAGCGCGCGTGCGGGGCGGTTCTGTAGCCGCGCCGCGGGCCGTCGCGGTAAGCTGGTAGTGCCCCACCACGTGAGGAGCGTCCATGTCCACCGACCACACGCAGGGTTTCAGCACGCGGGCCATCCACGCCGGGCAGGACGCCGACCCCGCCACCGGCGCCACCGTCGTCCCGATCTACGCCACGAGCACCTACACACAGGCGGCCCCGGGACAGCACAAGGGCTACGAGTACAGCCGCAGCGGGAACCCCACCCGCGCCGCGCTCGAAACGGCTCTCGCTGCACTCGAAGAGGGCGAGCGCGGTCTGGCGTTCGCATCGGGCCTTGCCGCGACTACCGCGGTGTTCGGCGCGCTGCTGCGCCCCGGGGACGAGATCGTCGCATCGGCGGACCTGTACGGCGGCACGTTCCGCTTGCTGGACAAGGTGTTCAAGCCCTGGGGGCTGGTCGCGAAGTACACCGACGACTCGTCCCCTCAAGGCTTCGAGCACCTCATCACGTCCAAAACGAAGCTCGTGTGGATCGAGACGCCCACGAACCCCCTGTTACAAATCCTCGACATCGCGGCCCTCGCCGAACTGGCGCACAAGCGCGGGGCGAAGCTCGCGGTCGACAACACGTTCGCGTCGCCGTACCTGCAACAGCCGCTGAAGCTCGGCGCGGATCTGGTGGTCCACAGCACCACGAAATACCTCGGCGGGCACTCGGACGTCGTCGGCGGGTGCGTCGTGGGCTCCAAGGAACTGCTCGACCCGATCAAGTTCTACCAGAACGCGGCGGGCGGCGTGCCGGGGCCGTTCGACTCCTACCTCGTGCTCCGCGGGCTGAAAACGCTCGCGGTGCGCATGGACCGGCACTGTGCGAACGCGCTGGAACTGGCCCACTGGCTCGTGTCGCACCCGGCGGTGGCACAGGTGTACTACCCGGGGCTCCGCCACCACGCCGGCGGTGATGTGGCCGCAAAGCAGATGCGCGCCTTCGGCGGGATGATCTCGCTGAAACTGCACGGCGGCGTCCCGGCCGCGAAGGCGTTCCTCACGCGCACGAAGCTCTTCAGCCTCGCGGAGAGCTTGGGCGGGGTCGAATCGCTCGTGTGCCACCCGACCACGATGACGCACGCGAGCATCCCGAAAGAGGTCCGCGAGGCCCGCGGGGTCGATGACGGCCTCATCCGGTTGAGTGTGGGCATCGAAGACGTGGCCGACCTCCGCGCCGACCTCGATCGCGCTCTTGCGGTGAGGTGAAGCGGTGGCGGCGCGGGCACCGAATGAGAAAGCCGGGCTATCGGGCTCGGTTCACGCCGCGGTGCCGTGACGCGCCACAACACCCTTCTTCCCTTGTCGAAACTGGCCCCAGCGGCGGTGAAAAAAACGGAACGGGACACCGGTTTGGCGTTGCTCATCGTACGCGCGGTGGGTTATCAATTGATTTGAGGTTCACACCTCATTATTTCTCCTTCTCCCAGGGTCCGTTGCCATGCCCGTTCTCCCCAACCGCCCGCGGCGCAGCGGGTTCACGCTCATCGAACTGTTAGTTGTCATCGCAATCATTGCGATCCTGATCGGGCTGCTGCTGCCCGCTGTCCAGAAGGTGCGCGAAGCGGCCTCGCGCATGAAGTGCCAGAACAACTTGAAGCAACTGGGGCTCGGGCTCCACGGCTACCACGACGCGACCAATGCCTTCCCGCCGGGCGCCGAGTACAACGTGCTTCCGAAGCCGAACCCGGCCGGAAACACGACCTTCCTCGCTGCTGGAACGAGCTGGCTCGTTTACATCCTGCCCTACATCGAGCAGGCGAACCTGTTCAAGCAGTACGACTTCACGCAGACGTTCGACTCGGCCGCCAACGGCCCGCTGGCGCTGAACGTGGTTCCGATCTTCTACTGCCCGTCCGGCCCCGATGCGAAGCGATACCTCGACCCCAACGGCGGCGTGACCAACGGCGTCGGGACGCACTACGTCGGCATCATGGGGCCGGGCGACGCGACGACCGCGAACCCGGCCAGTTTCACCTACAACGGCACCACCTACAGTTTCCCGTACGGCGGCGGGAACACGAACGGGGCCTACTCCACGGTGGGCATCCTGTGCCGCTACACGCAGCAAGCCGGGAGCGCGACGACCAACCGGCTCGTCAAGATAACCGACATCACCGACGGGACCACGAACACGCTGATGGTGGCCGAGATCTCGGTCTTCATGCCGAACGGGTTGTCTTACCACCAGTACCGGAGCTGGACCCGCGGGTTCAGCGGCGCCACGTCGGCGTGCAAGAACATGTCGAACCCGATCAACTCGACCGTCTACAACGGGTCCAACAACTTCGATGACATCAGCCCCGGCAGCCAGCACACGGGGGGGGCCAACTTCGCCCTCGGCGACGGGAGCGTGCGGTTCATCAACCAAAGCGCCGATATCAACCTGCTGCGGGCGCTTTCGACAATCAACTCGGGTGAGGTGGCATCGCCCAACTGACCGGTCGCCGTTCCGCTCGTCGCCGAACGTTCGGCGGCGAGCGTTTCTTTTTTCATCCACCCGGAAGGACATCTCCCATGTTCGGATCAAGAGCCGTGCGGGCCGGCGGTGTTGCCGCGGCGCTGTTGACTTGTGCCCTCTCACTCGGCTGCGGCGGGGACAAGACGCACCGCGTGTCCGGGACCGTTACGTTTAAAGGCCAACCGATCCCGGCCGGGAAAATCTACTTCCTCCCGGACAGCACGAAGGGGAACTCGGGGCCGGCCGGTTACGCGGACATCAAGAACGGCAAGTACGACACGTCAGACGGCAACGGGCGCGGGTCGGTCGCCGGGGCGGTGCTGATCTCGATCGAGGGGATCGATCCGGACGCCAAGCCGGCCAAGGTCGAGAAGGGCGACACCGAAGCGCTCGTCAAGTCGCTGTTCCCGCGATACGAGATCCAGGCCGACATGCCGAGTTCCTCAAGTACGAAGGACATCGACGTGCCCGCGAGCGCCGAGACCCAGAAGGCCAAGCCGGAAGGGAAAAAGATCATCAATCCGTAGTGACCGAGCACGCCCCGATCGAGGTTATCCCTTAACCGGGGCGCGGAGCAGTTCCCAGTTCGGGAGCCCGCCGCTGAGCGTGCCGGACCCGCGGCACGCGAAGCCGAAGCGCTCGTAGATCGCCACGTTCGGTTCGGTGGCGGTCTCCAGGTAGATCGGCACGCGGTCCCGATCGGCGGCCTCGAACACCGGGGCCATGACTGCCCGCGACAGCCCCTGCCCCTGAGCCTCCGGGCGCACCCCGAGGAGCGGGACGTACCAGTGCGTTCCGGGCGCGTGCCGCACCCGAGCGGCGTCGAACTCGCCTTCGAGGCGCATCAGCAACCAGCTCGCACGAAAGCCCATCTTCCACGCGAGCGCGAGCCACCCGGCGCGAACGCCGCCCCACCGCGACAGCCATTCCGACCCCGGCGGCCACGCACACACCACCGCGGCCCGGTCGGGGGTGCCGAACGCGCCGCCGCACCGCACCGACGTGCGAAACAGGAACCGGCAAAACGCCTCGATGACGACCGGCTGGCGCGCGGCGTTCGGGCACAGGAGCGCGAACAGCGGGTAGCCCGCGAACGCGGCGCTCAGCGCCGCCACCGCCGCGCCTTCGTCGCGCCGGGTGAGTTGAACAACGGTGAGAGGGACTGTCATTTTGCGGGCCGCGCGAGTTCGAGTTCGGCCAGATCCCGCACGCGAGCGCGCAGGAGAGAAAACTCGCGGGGGCTCCGTTGCGGGTTGTTGGTCTGAGGGTCCAGCATTCGGTCAACCAGCGAGAAGCTTTTCGCGAGTTGAATCGTTGCGAGATCGTGAACTTTGCGCGCGTCGTCCGCGGCAAGCCCCTTGACCGCTTCGTCACCCAAAGACCAGAGCAGAAAGCGGAGGCGCTCGCGCCGGCTGGGGTCCGGTTCGCCCGGGAATGCGGGCCACCCGGACACGCGAATGATATACAACCGCAATTTGACCGACACGCGCGATACGGCTCCGTTCAGCGCGGCCCAGCACTCGGCGTCATCCGTCTTACTAATCAGGTCGATTGGAACACCTCGCGTCTCCTCGTCGTTGGGGCCGAGTTTAATTTCGGCTGGCAGGTTCTCAAGGCCGGTGAGGATGTACTTGCGGAACACTCCGGGGTCCAACACGGCAAGCGCTTCGAGGGCCGCCCAACAGTGGCGATAAGCCTTGTGCTTGGCTCCCTCTTCCAATAGCGCAACCTTCTGTTCGCGTGAGAGCTTGCTCTTTGTAATCGCTTTTACGACCTCTTCGCTGCTGACGTGCGGGAACTTGCGAAGCAGGTTCTGGTACACGTCCTTGAGTCGGTTCGGATATTTGGCGCGAATCAAACGGAGCAAGACCTCGTTCGGGATTGGCTCCTGCTCCGGATCTTTGGGCAACACGTGATCCGACGCCCACCTTTCCTCCCCAACCTTTTGCGCCTCGGTCCACCACTTTTGCTTTGAGGGTTCAGCCCATTCGCCCAAAGGCTTCAGATCTTCAGCAGATAGTTGTCCGTCCGAGAACTTGTTAACGATAAACTTCGCGAGCATGCCGACGTGCAAATCAACGGGTATCGACTTCACGGGATGAATGCCCGTGGTCCGCGTGAGCCGCGGGTCGGTGAGATGTTCCATCAGAGCCGGTATCGCGGCCGCCCCGTGCTCGACGAGTCGCCAGTAAGCGGTCTGACCGATCTCGTTATCGAGGTCTCCTGGGTCGTCCCAATGCTCCGTCAAATCATCGATCAGCGCCTCGATGCTGCCGGGTTTCGATTTCCGCGGCGCGAGCGTGAGGCGCAGGCAGCCGAATAACCACCGGTCACCTGCACCCAGTGCGCCCGGGTCTTCGTCCGCGATGATTTGGAGCTTGGACCAGATTTCGCGTCTGTCCGAGGTGCGCTCGAAAAGCTTGGTGCTCCAGTGTACCCATGCCCAGAGATGCAAAATCGTGAGTAGCGTCGGAGGAACCTTGTCCTGACTCCGTTGATAATCGCGCGCTTGCTTTCGTGCCTTTGCGTGCGCCGCCCTCGCTGCCTGATCCCACCCGCGCAAGCGGAAGTGGATCGCAAGGGTGCCCCAGTCCGTCCAGCGGTCGCTCACGTTTTCAAGATCCGCCGGCGTCGGGTGCAGCACCACTTCCGCCTCGTCCGATTCCTGCGAGACTTCGTCCCACCAACTGCCGTAGAAATAACGGAACGGTCCGCCCAGTTCGGTCGGTTCAAAGCGAAACGCCAAGCCGTCTGCCTTCGGGTCATTGCCAAGCCCTTTCAGACGAACAAGTGGCGCGGTCGGAGGCGGGGTCGGCAGTCCAAGGCGCTGGTACTCCTTCACCAACTCATCAAGTGGAACGTGCGGGGCCGGCGCCACCTCCCGTTGCGCGAGCGTGGCCCCGTTCGTGCAAAGCAGCACCGCGACCGCCACAACCAACCGAACGAAACCGGCCATCGCGAAGCCTCCGCAGGAAGGGGCGCCGTTACCCTCTCAACGCGCCAAACCTGCGTTCGTTAGAGGGCCGCCACTTCCACGAGGTTGTCGAAGAACGTCGCCCCGCCCCCGAAATCGGTGGTCGCGGTACTCGTGGTGGTGTTGCAGTTCGCGCCGTCGTCGGTGAACTTGCGCCACCACAGCCCCAGCGACACCACCACCCCCGGCTTCACGCTCTCGCCCACGATTGCCTTCGCGCGAAAGCGCCCGCGCCCGTTGAACACCCGCACCATCTGGCCGTCCGCGATCCCGCGTTTCGCGGCGTCGGTGGGGTGGATCTCCAGGGTGCGCTCCCCGGCCGCCGTGCGGAGCGTGTCCACGTTTACGAACGTCGAGTTGAGGAACGAAGTCGCGGGCGGCGTCAGCAGTTGCAACGGATATCGTGCCGCGAGTTCGGGTTTCGTCTGCGGGTCTTCGTGTGGCGGGACGTAGTGCGGGAGCGGGTCGCGCCCGGCCCGTGCCTCGCGCTCCGAGTACAGCTCGCACTTGCCCGACGGCGTGGGAAACGCCCCCTCGGCGAACGGCGCCCAACCGCTGGGCAGGTTCAAGCGCACCGGGCCGGCTTTAGTGGCGTCGAGGGTGACCCCGTCGAGCGCGGCACTCACACCTGCGGGCAGCCCCAAGCCCGGCGCCGGCGGAACCAGGCTCCGGGTCGCCAACTGCTCGTCGCTCTCGTCAAATAGCTCCGGCTCGAAGCCCAGCGCGCGGGCCAGCAGCCGAAACACCTCGGTGTTCGGTTTGGACTCGCCCAGCGGCGCGATCGCGGCGTTGTTGGCCTGAACGTACAGGTGCCCGTAGCTGTTGTGGATGTCGAAGTGTTCGAGCTGCGTGGTCGCGGGGAGCACGATGTCCGCGTAGTCCGCGGTGTCGGTCTGGAACTGGTCGTGAACGACGGTGAATAAGTCCTCGCGGGCGAGACCCGCAAGCACCCGCGACTGGTCGGGGTTCACCGCCGCCGGGTTGGAGTTGTACACGTACAGCGCCCGCACCTTCGGGCCGGGAAGCTCGCCGTGCAGGGCCTCGGCGAGGTGAACCATGTTGATCGTTCGCGTGCCCTTGGGGACGAGGTCCGGGCGCGTCAGGTAGTTGTCATCGAACGGGTACGCCTTGCTCGTGCTCAGGAGCGCCCCCGCGCCGGGGTGGCGCCAGTCGCCGGTGAGCGCGGGCAGGCACACGATGGTCCGAACCGCCATCCCCCCGCCGCCGTGCCGCTGCAACCCGTAGTTGAGCCGGATCAGCGCCGGGCCGCCGAACAGCTCCCGCGCGCGGGCGTACTCGCGCGCGAACCGCTCGATGTCCTCGACGGTCAGCCCCGTGATGCGCGAAACCGTTTCGGGGGCGTACTCGTTCCGCACCCGCTCGCGCAGCTCCGCCGCGCCGACGCAGTGGTTGTTGAGGTAGTCGTCGTCTTGCCAGCTCTCGCGGAAGATGACGTGCATCACGCCCAGCGCGAGCGCGCCGTCGGTGCCGGGGCGGATCGGGAGCCACCAGTCGGACTTCGCCGCGGTCGGCGACTTGTACGGGTCGATGGTGACGATCTTCGCGCCAAGTTTGCGGGCCGCGAGTTGCACCTTCCAGAAGTGCAGGTTCGTGACCAGCGTGTTCGAGCCCCAGTTGACGAGGTAGCGGGCGTTGACCGCGGCCTCGGGGTCCACCACCGCGCGCGTGCCGAGCGTCACGTCACAGCCCGCGGCCCCGGCGGTCGCGCAGATGGTGCGGTCGAGCAGACTGGCGCCGAGGCGGTTGAAGAACCGGCGGTCCAGGCTCGCGTACATCAGCTTGCCCATCGTGCCCGCGTAGCTGTAGGGCAGGACGGCTTGCGGGCCGTCTTCGGAGGCCGCGATCGCGCGGAACCGGTCCGCAATGGTCGCAATCGCTTCGTCCCACGAGATCCGCTCGAAGCGCCCTTCGCCCTTCTTCCCCACGCGCTTCAAAGGGTACAGCAGCCGGTCCGGGTGGTACACTCGTTCAAGGTAGTTGGAGACCTTCTGGCACAGCGCCCCGCGGGTGAACGGGTGCTCCTTGTCGCCGCGCAACTCGACCGCCCGCCCGGTCGCGGTGTCCACGGTCACGACCATCCCGCAGGTGTCCGGGCAGTCGTGCGGGCACACCCCCTTCACGGTGCGGACTTGGAGCGAGGTTCGCCGCGCGCTCATGGCACTGTCCCCTTGGGAGCCCGCTGTCGGATACGCCTACTTCGCCGCTCGATCGATCCACCCGCCGCCGAGGACGCGGGTGCCGGAGTAAAGTGCCACCGCTTGCCCCGGGGTCACCGCGGGCTGCGGTTCGTCGAAGGTCACTTCCGCTCCGCCGCCGGGGATCGCCACGGCCGTAGCGGGAACGCCCGCGTGCCGGTAGCGGATCTTCGCCACGCACGGGAGGGGCTCGGTCGGCGCGTCGATCAGCCAGTTCATGCCGCTCGCCACCAGCCCGGGCGCGAGCAACTGGCTCTCGTCGCCCACGACGACCGTGTTGGTCTCGGGGAGCAGTTCCAGCACGAAGCGCTTCTTGCCGCCGCCGATGTTCAAGCCCTTCCGCTGACCGATGGTGAAGCGGTCGATACCGTCGTGCGGCCCGAGAACGGTTCCGTCGCGCTCGGCGACGACCCCCGCCAGCGCGACCTCCGGACGGCGCGCGCGCACAACGTCCGTATGGTTCCCGCTCGGCACGAAGCAGATCTCGACGCTGTCCGGCTTCTCCGCGACGCCCGTGAGCCCGGCCTCGCGGGCGAACTGCCGGATCTCGGGCTTCGTGTACCCGCCCACGGGGAAGAGCAGGTGCGGGAGCACGCCGCGCTTGATCCCGTGGAGCACGTAGCTCTGGTCCTTGTCGCCGTCGGCGCCCTTGTGCAGTTCGCCGTTGCGCGCCTGCGCGTAGTGCCCCGTTGCGATGAAGTCGGCACCGAGCTTCTGCCCGAACGCCCACAGTTGGCCGAACTTCAACCAGTTGTTGCACACCACGCACGGGTTCGGCGTGCGCCCGCGCGCGTACTCGTCGGCGAAGTAGTCGATGATCCGGTTGAACTCGGCCTCGAAGTCGAGCGCGTAGAACGGGATGTCGAGCTTGTCGGCCACCCGGCGGGCGTCGCCCGCGTCGATCGCCGAACAGCACCCCTTCTTGTGGTCGGCCCGGGTGTTGCCCTGGTCGTGTCCGTGCGTGCCGGTGCGCATGAACAGCCCGATCACGTCGTGGCCCTGCTTCTTGAGCAGAACCGCCGACGCGGAGCTATCGACCCCGCCACTCATCGCCAACACCACACGCGACATACGCAACCTCCTTCGTTCAGTATAGAGGCGCAAGAGCCCGCGGTGTTCGCGGCACACGGCCGACCGGAAGAGGCAATTCCGGGGGCTTGCTCGGTCCGAGGGCGGAATTCTCCGCAAGTTCTCATTTCTCCACAACTGGTGCCGCTCCCGTCGGATGAGTAAAATTAGGCACTTTGGTTAGCCTCTCCAGTGCCCCATACTTACCGAGAGTCCGCACCGTGACCCTTGCACCCCGTGCCGGGCGCCGCACCGCGTTCGCGCTGCTCGCCGCGCTCGTTTTCGCCTTCCCGGGT
>DASWYH010000578.1:0-3527 GCA_036405095.1 Gemmata sp.
CTGTTGGTACTTCAGCCGGTCCACCGACTGACTCACGTACCGCACGGACCCATCTGCCTGACAGAAGTTCGCACCCTGTGGGTGCCGGCTGCGGAACGAAATCACCCGCGGCCAGTTGCCCGGGTCCGGCGGGTTCGGGAAGTAGTTGAGCGGCGCGTGGCAGCTCGCGTAGTCTCCGTTCGAGTAAAACGCGGCGCTGTGGTAGTTGTGTTCCGGCACGTCTTCGCCGACGGCGAACGTGTTGCTCAGACCATCGGAGATGTCGGTGAGCTTGATTTTCACCACGGAACTGTTGCGGAAGAACAGCCCGTTGTTGTTGATCGTGTTGTGCCCGTCCGCGGTGCCCGATGGGCTGTCCGGCCACCCGCCGCCCATGTTCGTGGTGCCGATCACCCCTTTGTAGCTGGTCACCGCCACGCTGATCCCTTCCAACTGGTACATGTTGGTGGTGAGCCGCGGGGACGTGTCCGAGGGGCACGTCAGAACACGCAGTGCGTTGCCCAACTGCGGTTGGTTGTTGAGGATGCCGGCCCCGGAGAACATGTCGCCGGTGCGCGACGGATCGAACGCTCGGGCCAAGTTCTCCTGTTCGAGGTACGGGAGCGCTTCGATGATCCACCCGCGCCCGGTGCGCGGGGCCGGTCCGCCCTCGCTCCACGGCGACACCCCCGCCGGGATGCGCCCGTTCGCATCATGGAAGTTGTGGACCGCGAGCCCCATTTGTTTGAGGTTGTTGGAACACTTCATGCGCGCGGCGGCCTCGCGCACCTTTTGGACGGCCGGCAGCAGCAACCCGATGAGGATCGCAATGATTGCAATCACGACCAGCAGTTCGATCAGCGTGAACCCGTGGCGACGGGTGTGCATAGGGCACCTGGGGTAGGAGATGAAATGGGCAATGTGGTCGCGGCCCGGTACAGAACGTCGAGAGAAACGAACCCAGAGGGAGTGCCGCGGGCGTTCACCCGGACCGTCCCCAACCGCGCACCGCCCCTCGCCCAAGGCAGGGCTAACCAGAAACCGGTTTTGGCTGGTCTCTGATTAGCCCTGTCGACCAAGAATCTCTGCCTTCAAAAGTACGTCCGATGAGACACAATGCGGAATGATTATGCCTTGCCCCACACCCGGGGGTCAACAATATCTCTGGTGGATCGCGCTCTCGCGCTATCGCGCTCCCGCGCTCCCGAATTCCCCCCTTAACAGCGGCCCGTGGGTCACACCCGCTCGCCCGGGGCGGGCACGAACGGGGCGGTCGCCACGCGACAATCGGCAGCCCGGCGGTTGGCGAGCCGCCCCCGCCGTGCTTTAATTCCAGGAGCCTCGCCAGCCCGCTCGCCTCACCCCAGGAGCGACCCCGTGCGCCTCTCTTCGTTGTTGTCACTCGCCGCGTTGCTGCTCGTCGGGACCGTTCGCGCGGACGACAAGCCCGTTGTTGTGAAACTGATTAAACTGTCCGCGCCCGCGCCGGCCACCTGGAAGAGCGAGAAGCCGGCGAACCGGCTCCGCAGCTACCAGTTCAAGCTCCCGGGCGCGAAGGACCAGCCCGAAGCGGAGCTGGCAATTTACAACGAGAGCCTACCCGGGACCGACAAGAACTTTCCGAAATGGAAGAACACGTTCGTCGTGCCCGAAGGGAAAACCGCGGACGACCTCGCCAAAACGGCGAAGTGGGACGTAAAAGGGGCGACCGTCAACGTGCTCGATGTGACGGGCACCTGGAAGTACAAGGACCGCCCGCAGGACAAGAAAGAGACCCTGCTCGATAACTGGCGCGTGATCTGGGTGGTCGTGGAGGAGAAGGACGAAACGCACCACTTCCGGCTCAGCGGCCCGGCGGCCACGGTGGCCGCACACGCCAACGAATTCGAGAAGTGGGTGAAGTCGTTCAAGTAGTCCCAAGTCGCAGGCCACACTGTCGGAAGCATTCGCGGCCGAGGTGTCGGCGGTGCGACCCAGTACCGCACTCACGAAGTGCCAAACTGCCGATCCCCGGCGTCGCCCAAGCCCGGAACGATGTACCCGAGTTCGTTCAGGTGCGAATCGAGCGCTGCCAGGAAGATCGGCACCTCGGGGTGCGCCGCCTGGAGCGCGGCGACGCCCTCCGGGGCCGCGATGAGCCCCACGAAGATCAGCCGCGGGGTGCCCGTCTTCTGGAGAATGTCAAGGGCCGCAATCGCGCTGCCGCCGGTCGCGAGCATCGGGTCGAGCACGATGCCCACGTCCATCGCCGGTTTCGGCGGCAACTTGTTGTAGTACGTTACCGGCTTCAGGGTCGCGTGATCGCGGTACAACCCGAGGTGCCACACCGCGGCCTCCGGGAGCGCTTCGAGCATCGCTTCGGCCATACCCAGGCCCGCACGCAGAACCGGGACGAAGCCGACGCGGTCGGCAATCGTCTGACACTCCGTTTCGGTGAGCGGCGTCCGGACGCGGGTCGGTGTGAGGCGCAAATCGTGGGCCGCTTCAAAGAGCAGCACGCGCGAGATCTCCGCGACCTGATCGCGGAACTCGGGCGGTTTGGTCTCCACGGCCCGGAGGCGCGCGAGTTTGTGCTGGATCAGCGGGTGCCGGGACACCTGAACGGGCGCGGGCATGGCGTTCTCTTCTTCGTGACGTTAGGTGATCTCTTCGAGAATCAAAGGGGCCGCCCCCGGGGGCGCGTCGCCGATCACGAACGCGCCGGCGAGAAGTTCCATCGCCGTAGAGAACTTCGGCCCGTTACGGTGGTGGATCTCGAACACCGGGTCTCGCGGCTGCACCCGGTCACCGGGCCGCGCCCGAACGACCACGCCCACAGAAGGGTCGATGGTGTCTTCGGCACGGTCCCGCCCGCCGCCCAGCACCCGCACCGCGATTCCGACCTTCTCGGCATCGATCGCAGTAACGCACCCGCTGCGATTCGCTTCGACGGCGGCACGCGCATCGGTGTGCGGCAGGTGCGCGTAATCGTCGATCACCCGTGGGTCGCCGCCTTGCTGTTCGATGCACCGGCGGAACACTTCCAACCCGGCCCCGCTGGCGAGCGCGGCGCGGACCTTATCTTCGGCCGTCGCATCGTCGGGGGCGATGCCCGCGAGCCGCACCATCCGCGCCGCGAGGGCCACCGACAGTTCCGTCAGATCGGCTGGGCCGTTGCCCTTGAGCGTTTCAACGGACTCGACCACTTCGAGCGCGTTCCCGACGAAGCGCCCCAGCGGCGCGTCCATCGCGGTGAGGAGGACCCGCATTTTGAGGCCGTTTGCGGTGCCCACTTTCACGATCGAATCGGCAAGCGCGCGGGCGCGCTCGCGCGTCTTCATGAACGCGCCGCCGCCGCACTTCACATCCATTACGAGGGCCGAGATCCCTTCTGACAGCTTCTTACTCAGAATCGAAGCCGTGATGAGTGGGATGCTTTCCACGGTCGCTGTCACATCGCGGAGCGCGTAGAGCGTTTTGTCCGCCGGGGCGATGTCGGCGGTCTGCCCGATCATCCCCAGCCCAACGGCTTTCAGCGCCGCGCGGAACTCGGTTTCCGTCAAGTTGAC
>DASWYH010000579.1:0-4439 GCA_036405095.1 Gemmata sp.
GGGAGCGGGTACCCGTTCGCGTCGAGCACGGGGGCCGGGTACGCCGGCGCGGGGTACGCGGCGGGGGCCGGGGCCGGCGCCGGTTCCTGCGGGAACCCGAAGAAGCCGTCCGTTTCTTCGGACGGCTGGTCGAAGTCGAAGGCGTTGACCGGGGCCGATTGCGGGAGCGCGGGGGCCGGAGCGGCGGCGTCGGGCGGTACACCGTCCTTGGCCTTCGTCCGCACCAGCGCGCCACACTTTTTACACTTCACCGCTCGTCCGAGCCACTGCGCCGGGATGCGGAGGGCGGTCTGGCATTTCGGACAGGTGGCCCGCACGGTCGATTCCATCGGTCGCCTCCGACTGCCGCCCTCACGCTCCCGAAGCGGAAGGGGCGACAGTGTGTTATTGGAGATTAGTTTACCAAATTCAGTTCCGCGAAGCCGAGGGCAGTTCTGGGCCGCGGGAAGGTGCCCGAATTGAGCACCGGGTGTGAAACCCGCGCCGGAGCCGAACGGACCGGTTCTTGCCGGATGGGGGCTCGTCCGGCATTCTGACTACGAGCGCGTCGAACGTGATCGGGGGGGCGCGCCCCGAAGGACCCGCTCTGCGCCTCCGGCCCGGCGGCGCCCGGCCCGACAACGTTCGGCTCCGCCCGTCCCACTACGGCGAGGATTCGCGATGCAGATCGTGCTGATTGAAGGCGACGGGATCGGGCCGGAGGTCACGCAGGCCGCGTGCCGGGTGGTGGCCGCGACGGGGGTGAAGATCGACTGGGTGAAGGCCCCCGCGGGCATCCCGGCCGCGGAGCAGTTCGGCGAACCGCTCCCGGAGGAAACGCTGGAGATGATCCGCCGCTACCGGGTCGCGCTGAAAGGCCCCTGCACCACCCCCATCGGCAAGGGCTACCGCTCCATTAACGTGCGGCTCCGGCAGGGGTTGGAGCTGTTCGCCAGCGTGCGCCCGGTGAACTCCCTCCCCGGCATCGACACCCCCTACGACAAGGTCGATCTGATCGTCGTCCGCGAGAACACCGAGGGGCTGTACGCCGGGATGGAGCACGAGGTGGTTCCGGGGGTGGTGGAGAGCGTGCGGCTCGTCACCCGGGGCGCGGCGGAGCGGATCGTGCAGTTCGCGTTCGAGCTGGCGCGGCACCGCGGCCGGCGCACGGTGACGTTCTGCCACAAGGCGGACGTGATGCGCCTGTCGGACGGGCTGTTCCTCGAGTGCGCGCGGACCGTCGCGGAGGACTACCCGTTCATCGAGTTCGAGGAGAAGCCGATCGACAACGTGTGCCTGGAACTGGCGATGGACCCCTCGAACTTCGACGTACTGGTGATGGAGAACCTGTTCGGGGACGTGATTTCCGACCTCTCCGCGGGCCTGATCGGCGGCCCCGGCCCCGGGGGCGGGTTGGGGCTGGTGCCGGGCGCGAACTACGGGACGCGGTTCGCGGTGTTCGAGGCGGTCCACGGCAGCGCCCCGGACATCGCGGGTAAAGGGATCGCGAACCCGATCGCGGTGATCCGCAGCGCGGCGCTGCTCCTGGAACACGTCGGCCACCGCGAGCACGGCGAGCGGATCGAGCACGCGGTCATCAAGACCCTCCAGGCCGGCGAGGGGCTGACCCGCGACCTGGGCGGCACGGGGACCACCGTGACGATCACCGAGCAGATCATCAAGAACTTGGGGGCGTAGGCACTCTCGCGGTCCGTCGTAAGGTCCGAATTCGCACGCCAACAGAGCGTTATGGCTTCGGACTCGAGCCGCCTATTCTTTGGTGCGTTGGCCCGCGAACCGGAGCGGGGTTTTGGCCTCGTACAGTTCCAACCGGGCGCGGACAATCGCCCCGCGCTCTTTCATGTGGTCGGTATCGAGTGAGACCCTCTTTTGGGTCCGCACCGCATCCTCGAACGCGCCGGCTTCGGCGCACGCCGCGGCGTACGCTTCCAATGCGGCGGGGCTTTTCCAGTTGGTGAGTTCGCAAGCGGCGGTGGCGTCTTCCAGGGCTTTTTTCGCGTCCCGAAACTTGGCCTCCGCGGCCGTTGCACGGAGGAGCCCCCGGACCATGTGAGCGGTGACGTTTTTGGGCTCAAGCCGCAGCCCCTCGTCCAAATCCGCGAGAGCCGTCTCCCACTCCCCGCGCTCGAACCGCATGAGCCCGCGGTTCACAAACGCCACCGCGTTTTTGGGATCGAGCCGGATCGCCTCGGTGAAATCGTTGGCCGCTTTGCCGTATTTCAGGGCGCGCCCGTGCGCGGCCCCGCGCGCGTTAAGCGCCGTCACCTTTTTGGGATCGAGCCGGAGCGCTTCGTCGAGGTCCTTGATTGCCTTCTCGTAATTGTTTTGCGCGAGCCAATAGTTCCCGCGCCAGAGGAGCGCGGCCGGGTTCGTCGGATCGATTGCGGGCTCGATGCGGTACGGCTTGTTCGCTTCATAAAGTGCCAGCCGGGCGCGAGCCGCGACGACCGCGGGCTCTTCCCAGCCGGGGATTTCGAGTGCCTCCTTCTGCCATTTCACTGCTCCCGGGTAGTCGCCGAGTTCGGCGGTCGAGGCGGCCCGCGCCTCAAGCGCGTTCGGGTTCTTCCACTCGGTCAACGCGCAGGCGCGGTCCGCGTCTTTGATCGCCTGAACCGCGTCCCGGTGCGTCGCTTCGGGGCAACACGCGAGGACACAGGCGCGGCGGATAATCGCCTGCTTGTGGTTCGGATCGAGCCGGATCGCTTCGGTTAGATCCTTGAGCACCGCGCCCCAATCCAGGCGCACCGAGTGAACCTCGCTCCGATAGGCGAAGGCCTCGGGGTTCTTGGGCTCCAACCGGACGAACTCATCGGCATCCTTGAGTGCGGCGTCGAGTTCGTAACAGCTCAACCGGAGGACGCTTCGAAGATGAAAATGGTGAGGGGTTCGGGGGCTGAGGCGGATCGCCTCGTTCAGATCCGCGAGTGCCTTGTCGGGTTTTCCTTGTGCCAGAAGCGCGGAACTGCGGTTGGCAAACACTAACGAGAGTTGGGGATCAAGGCGAATGGCTTCGTCGAAATCAGCAATCGCCTTATCCAGCGCCCGCGCGTGGGCATGTGCGACACCACGGTCGCCGAGTGCCGTCGCATTTTTGGGATCGAGCCGAATGGCTTCGTCGAAGTCAGCAATCGCCCTCTCGATCTGCCCCGCTTCATAGAGAGCTTTGGCGCGCCCATAAAACGCTTCAGCCCCGCCCGGTTCAAGTTTGATGGCTGCGGTGAAGTCCGCGATGGCTTTTTCGAACCAACCCGCGTTGCCGTAAGCGGCCCCACGGCTCTGAAAACTGGCGGCGCTTTTGGGGTCGAGGTTGATCGCTTCCGTGAGGTCTTTGATCGCCGCCAAGTAGTCCCCGTTCTTCACGAAGGCGCTCCCGCGCGCGCCGTACGCGCGGGCACTCTTCGGATCGAGTTTGAGGGCCGCGGTGAAGTCGCTTATGGCTTCCTTATTGTTGCCTTTCTTCAACGCCGCCGTGCCGCGCTCCAGCAACTCAGAAACGTTGCCTGGCTCGGGCTGAGCGAGTACGGGCGAGGCGAACGCAAGAAGAGCAAAGACAATCACAGTTCGGCTGCGCACGGAACTCCTCCGAAGATGACATGCGCGATCCTAACCGCAACCCGTTCGATCTTCCACCGCGAAACTCTCATCAAACCTTCGGTTGCAACCGCGCTCGCGGGTGCGTCACGCTGAGAGTAAATTTTCGGGCGCCGAAACCATGCGGCGCTCAAAAAGCGGCTCGGCACACACGGCGCGTTCCTTTACGCAAAGGGGAAATGGCTCGTGGTGCGCGACACCGCCGGGAGCGTGCTCCGGGTCGCCGGGCGCCTCGGCGAGACCGAACAGCCGGATTCTTGCTCGCCAGCGTATCAACTCGGTCCGCAGCGGGGAGTTCATGGTGTGGCCCTTGTGGCGGAGCAAGAATCGGGTGAACACCGTTATTCAGATCCTCGGCGCCGTTACCGGCGACGCGCGCGGCCACAGCGACGGCCAGCTCCTGGAGCGGTTCGTGCGGCTGCGCGACGAGGGCGCGTTCGCCACCGTGGTCCGGCGGCACGGGCCGATGGTGCTCGGGGTGTGCCGCCGGGTGCTCGGCAACGCGGCCGACGCGGACGACGCGTTCCAGGCCACGTTCCTCGTTCTCGCCCGCAAGGCCGCGAGCGTCACCGCCCGCGACCGGCTCGCGGGGTGGCTCCAGCGGGTCGCGCTCAACGCGGCCCGGAAGCTCCGGCGCGCGAACCTCCGGCGCGCGGCGCACGAACACGCGCGCGCGGCCCCTTCGGAACCGGCGACCGAACCGCCCGAACCGCGGTTCGAGCTGATCGCGGTGCTGGACGAGGAACTCGCCCGGCTCCCGGACCGCTACCGCGCGGTTCTCGTACTGTGCGACCTCGAAGGGCACACACGCGCGGAAGCGGCCCGCGCCCTCGGGTGCCCGGAAGGGA
>DASWYH010000580.1:0-5101 GCA_036405095.1 Gemmata sp.
GAGCCCGAACGGGTTCCCGCCCGGGCCCCCCCCGCCACTCGCCCGGAACGTGATGAGCGCCCGGACCTCAATGTTACCCGGGAACGCTTTCACCGCGGACAGGTACGACCGCGACGAATCCACACTGGCGCTGCTGACCCCCGCGGCCCGCGTGAGGGGCAGGTCCGTCAGCCCCTGGATGAACGTGTCGGACACGTTGATAACCGCGGCCCGGTCCTTGCCCTCGCACTCGACGTTGAACACCGCGATGATGCTGTCCGTGGCGCTGGCGTCGATCGCAGCCTGCACGGCCTTCCCATCGGACCGCTTCGCGAACCCCACTTTCCACAGGTACATCTTGTTCCCGCGGCGCTCGAACTTCAGGACCGTGTTGCCCAGCGCCGAGCCGCCCCAGCTCCCGAACATGCCGCCGCCGGGGCCTTTCGCGACCTCCAGGTTCCAGAGGAACAGGCGCCCCTGTTTGTCCTGCGGGATCTCGAAGTACATCTTTTCGTCGCTCTTATGAACGGCGAACACCCCGGGACTCGTGGTGAAGTCCTTGGTGATGACGTCGTCGTACTTCTTGAGATCGCCGATCTTGCCGATGGTCTTCGGCGGTGGGACCGGCTGCTTCGCGCTGGTGCGGTCGGCGAAGGGCGCCAGGAGCGCGAGCGCGGCAACAAGGCCGGCGCTCACGACGGAGCGGGTGCGCATATGAGTGGAACCTCGGAGGGGCGGCTCAGGTTGGGGTGACTGGAGATATCTTACTGTCCAGGTAAAGAAGGGGGGCTGTGTCGATTGGAATGTGGCCCGAGCGGCGCCGTTACAACCGATACCAGGCTCAGAAGCCGGTCCCCGAAAGGGCACGCAACAGGCGACACGCGATACGTTAGCGGCCGTGCGGTTCGATACTAACCGGACCGTGCCCTGCCCGCTCCGGAGCTTCTGGCATGACGCCGCTCTGTTTGGTCACCTTGTGCGCGATCGGCGCCGACCCGTACCCGTACCCGAACCAGGGGCCGCTCACGCCCCCTTACGTCTCGGAGCGGCGGGTGCCGTTCTTCCTGAAGCCCGTAGAGAAGCGGATGCGCGAGAAGGTTTCGCAGCTCGCGTTTCCCGGTGCGGGGCAGCCCGCGCCGTGCGGGTCGTACCTGTGGCGGCCCGTTTTCAAGGAGGACCACATCCTCCGCGCCCCGGCGACGCCGTACACCCCGCAGCCGGGCGACATCGTCATGAGCGCGGACGGGTCCATCTTCTGGAAGACGATGCACAACCTCGCGGGCACCAGCCACCCGACGCACTCGATGATCGTGTTCCAAATGCCGGACGGGAAGATGGGCATCCTCGAAGGCGGCCCGCACGACACGCTGAAGTGTCGGGTGCTGGAAGCGCTCCCGCACATGCTCTCTTATGAGAAGGAAGGGCGCGTGTGGGTGCGCCAGCGGGCGTGCCCCATGACGGCGGACCAGTCCGCGAAGCTGACCGCCTTCGCGATGGCCGTTGACGGGCGCGAGTTCGCTATCCGCCGGCTCGCGCTGCAACTGACGCCGTTCCGCACCCGCGGGCCGGTGCGCACGTTCTTCGTGGGCAAACCCCACGGCATCAACCACGACAGCTACTTCTGTAGCGAACTGGTGGCCGAAGCGTGCGTTTACGCCGGTCTCATGGACCCGCTCACGATGCGCCCGTCGGCGACCTACCCGCGCGACCTCTTCATGGACCGCTCTCTGAACCCGTACTTGAACAAGCACCTCAAGCTGGCACCCGCGTGGAACCCGCCGGCTCGCTGGACCAGTTGGGCGCCAGATCGTTGATTCCGGGGCGCGAGTCGGGGAGAATGAGCATCCGGTTCCTCCCGACCGGCGCGGCCCTGGCGCGAAACCGCGGATGCTGCTATGCGCTGCCTGCTCTCCCTTTGCTTGCTCCTGTGCGCAACGAACGCCGCCTGGGGCGCACCACCCGATTTCGACACGCAAGTCGCGCCCGTGTTGGCCGCGCGCTGTCTGGGCTGCCACAGCGGGGGCAAGCCCAAAGGCCAGTTCGACGTTTCTCGGAAAGAACGTGTGCTGGGCGGGGACGCGCCGGCGGTCGTGCCCGGGAAGCCGGCGAGCAGTTCCCTCTGGGAGCGCGTCGCGGCCGGCGAGATGCCGCCCAAAAAGCCCCTGCCGGAAGCGGAACAGAAGCTACTCAAGGAGTGGATCGCGGGCGGGGCGAAGTGGGGGACCGACCCCATCGACCCGTTCCGGTTCACCACCGCCGCCCGCGCCGGGCGCGACTGGTGGGCGCTACAACCCCTCGTCCGTCCGAAATTGCCCGACGGTGCGAACCGAACGCACCCCGTTGATGCGTTCGTGCGCGCGAAGCTCGCCGGTCAGGGGCTGGCGCTCTCGCCCGAGGCCGACCGGCGCACGCTGATCCGGCGCCTGTACTTCGACCTGATCGGGCTCCCGCCCGCGCCTGAAGAGGTCGAAGCCTTCGTGCGCGCGAAGGACGCGGGCGCTTACGAAAAGCTGGTCGATCAGCTCCTGGTCTCGCCCCATTACGGCGAGCGCTGGGCGCGCCACTGGCTCGACGTGGTGCGGTACGGCGAGACCGACGGGTTCGAGCGCAACACCCCGCGCCCGAACGCCTGGCCCTACCGCGACTGGGTCATCCGCGCGCTGAACGCCGATCTCCCTTACGACCAGTTCGCAAAACTGCAACTCGCCGGCGACGTGCTCAAGCCCGATGATCCGGATGCCGTTCGCGCGACGGGCTACCTCGTGGCGGGGGTACACAACACGGTTCTGGGCAACGACCAGATGCGCGCGGTCGCGCGCCAGGACGAACTCGAAGACATCGTCGGCGGGGTCGCGCAGACGTTCTTGGGGCTGACCGCGAACTGCGCGCGGTGCCACGACCACAAGTTCGATCCCATCTCTCAAACGGACTTCTACCGGCTCCAGTCCGCGCTCGGCGGGGTCGGGTTCGGCGAGCGCGCGCTGCCCGATACCAGAAGTGGCGCGGAGCTTGCCAACCTCCAAAAGCGACTCGACGAGGTGAACCGGAAGCTCGCGGCGATCGAGGAGCCGGCCCGCAAAGCGGTTCTCGCCGAGAAGGGGATGAACACGAACACCGGATCGGCGCCCGCGCCCGTCGCCGCGTGGGACTTCCGTAAAGGCACCGACGACCTCGTCGGCAAACTCCACGCGAAAGCGGTCGGCGGAACGAAACTCGCGCCCGGCGGCGCGGCCTTCGACGGCAAAACGGGGCTGCTGCGAACCGCCCCGCTCCCCTTTGATCTCAAAGAAAAAACGCTCGAAGCCTGGGTTCAACTCGACTCGCTGGCGCAGCGCGGCGGGGGCGTGATTTCGGTGCAAACGCCCAACGGTGCCGAGTTCGACGCCATCGTGTTTGGTGAAAACGAGCCGGGGCGGTGGATGGCCGGCAGCAACGGCTTCGTGCGGTACAAATCGTTCGGCGGATCCGAAGAGCGGGACGCCGCGAAGGAACCCGTTCACTTCGCAATCACCTACCGCGCCGACGGCACCATCGCGGGCTACCGCAACGGGAAGCCGTACGGCAAAGGGTACTCCTCGAAGGGACCAATCGCGTTCAAGTCGGAGCAGGCGGTGATCGTGTTCGGCTGCCGACACGAACCGGCCGGCGGGAACAAGATGCTCGCGGGCGCGGTCCGCATCGCCCGGGTGTATGACAAGGCACTGTCACCCGATGAAGTGGCCGCGTCGTTCGCTGCCGGCGGGGGCTTCGTGACCGCCGCGGAGATCGAGGCGAAGATGTCCCCCGAGCAGCTCACCGCGCGCGCCCGGGAAGCGCGCGCGCGTGATGCACTCGCGGCCGAGTTGAACCGTCTTCGTGCCCGAACCGCGACCGCGAGAGCGTACACAAACGTTGCCCAGGCGCCGGGGGTGGCGCGGTTCCTCGCGCGCGGCGATGTCACGACCCCCGGCGCGATCGTGGCCCCCGGCGGTCTGCCCGCGGTGAACGGCCCGAGCGCGGAATTCGCCCTCCGCCCCGATGCGCCCGATGCGGAGCGCCGGAAGAAACTGGCGGAGTGGGTCACCGCGCCCAACAACCCGCTGTTCGCCCGGGTCATCGTGAACCGGGTGTGGCACTACCACTTCGGGACCGGGATCGTTGAAACGCCCAACGATTTGGGGTTCAACGGTGGGCCGCCGTCGCACCCAGAACTGTTGGACTGGCTGGCGACCGAATTCGGCGCCCGCAAGTACAGCCTCAAAGCGCTTCACAAGCTCATCGTGACTTCGGCAACGTACCGGCAAGCGTCCGCGCCGCGCAAGGGCGCCCGCGCGAAGGACGCGGACAACCGCCTCCTGTGGCGCTACAAGCCGCACCGCCTCGAAGGCGAGGTCGTGCGCGACTCGATGCTCGCGGTTTCGGGCCTGCTGAACCCCGAAGTCGGCGGCAAAGGGTTCAGCGACTACAAGACGCGCGACTTCAACGGCACCGCCTTCTTCGATCCGTTCGACCCGATCGGGCCGGAGTTCCACCGCCGGAGCGTGTACCGCTTCACCCCGCGCGGCGCGAACCTGGGGCTGCTCGATACGTTCGACTGCCCGGACCCCGCTTCCGCTGCGCCCCGGCGGGCGATCACGACCACCCCGCTCCAGGCGCTCAGCCTGTGGAACAACGGGTTCGCGCTCCGGGCCGCCGGGGCGTTCGCGGACCGCGTCGCGAAGGACGCCGAAGGGGCCGAAAAACAAGTTCGCCGGGCGTGGCAGTTGGCCTACCAGCGCGACCCGATGCCCGAAGAACTCGAGATCGCGACCAAGCTCGTTTCGGACCACGGGCTGAAGGCGCTATGTCGGGTTCTGTTCAACAGCAACGAGTTCGTAACAGCGGAGTGAGTGCCGGACTCGGCCCAGCGCACGCGGCGCCGCCCGAGAACCCAACCGCGAAGCGAGACCCCATGCACCCTTCCCGCCGCGATTTCCTGTACTCGACCTCCGCGCTCGGGGCGACCGCCGCGCTCCACCTGCTCGCGGGGGCCAAGCCGCACCACGCCCCGAAGGCGAAGCGCGCGATCCAGATCTCGCTTGTCGGCGGGATGAGCCACCTCGATTCGTTCGACCACAAGCCCGAACTCGCGCGATTACACGGA
>DASWYH010000581.1:0-2494 GCA_036405095.1 Gemmata sp.
GAGTGAAGTTCCATTGTCCGAGCCAAGCGGTGCATTCAATCGGATGAGCCGGCCAGCGACCAGACGGGCTGCGGTGAGCCCGCGTGGCGCGGGCTTGTTCCCGTCGCGCCGGTGTCTTCGTGGCTGACAGTGGCTGGCACACGTTCGTCTTCGATCCCCTTGTGGGGACAGATGCGGCCCCGAGCGAGTACCGCATGTACGACATCAACCGTTCGGATGGAGTGGCCCCGAGCGGTGGCTCGCGTTCAATAGCCGCACCGCGCGACCGCACGATCGAACCGGTTGCCGCCGGGCCTTGCGAGCCGCTGCTCGTTCGGTCGGCGGATCATCGGTTGCCCGGTGCCCCGTGGCGCCCTCGTCACTTAATGCGGCCCCGGATCGTCTCCTGTTTCGAGAACCGGGCGCGGTCCTCGTAAACTGCTCTCATGACGTTCTCGTTCACCCTCCACGCTTCCGACGGGGCCGCCCGCGCCGGAACGGTCCGCACCCCCCACGGGGACGTGCCCACGCCCGCGTTCATGCCGGTCGGCACCCAGGCCACCGTGAAGGGGCTCACCCCCGAAATGGTGCGCGGCGCCGGCGCCCACATCCTCCTTGGTAACACCTACCACCTCGCGCTCCGCCCCGGCGATGAGATCGTCCGCGAACTCGGCGGGCTCCACACGTTCATGAACTGGAACCGCCCGATCCTCACCGACTCGGGCGGGTTCCAGGTGTTCAGCCTCGCCGGGCAGGTGAAGATCACCGACCACGGCGCGAAGTTCAAGAGCCACATCGACGGCTCGCCGCTCGAACTGACCCCCGAACGGGCCGTCGAGATCCAGCAGAACCTCGGGTCCGATATCGCGATGGTGCTCGACGAGTGCCCCCCCGCCGACGGCGCCCCCGAGGTGATCCGCCGGGCGGTCACCCGGAGCATCAAGTGGGCGGAGCGCTGCAAGCGGCACCACTCGCGCCCCGAACAGGCGCAGTTCGCGATCGTTCAGGGCGGGCTGAACCTGGAGCTGCGCGCCGAGTGCGCGCGGGAACTGGTCGCGATGGACTTCCCCGGGTACGCGCTCGGCGGGTTCAGCGTCGGGGAGGCGCCCGAGGCGATGCACGCCGCCCTCCCGCAGTGCGCCGCGTGCCTGCCGGAGCACAAGCCGCGCTACCTGATGGGCGTGGGCCGGCCGCAGGACCTGCTCGCCGGGGTCGCGTCGGGGGTCGACATGTTCGACTGCGTCATGCCCACCCGCAACGGGCGCAACGCGCTCGCGTTCACGGACGACGGGCCGATCCGGCTCCGGAACGCGAAGCACCGGCGAGACCCGGCCCCGATCATGTCCGGTTGCGGCTGCTACTGTTGCGCGAACTACTCCCGGGGCTACCTGCACCACCTGTTCGCCACGGACGAGATGCTGGGGCCGACCCTGCTGAGCCTCCACAACCTCGCGTTCTACCTGAAATTAATGGCCGACGCGCGGGGGGCGATCGAGGGCGGGGGGTTCGCGGCGTTCCACGCCGCTCGTCTTGCCCGGTGGAACGCGGCTCCCTAGACTGAGCGTTCGGATTGTAGCGAATAGTAGCGACCGCGCGCCCGGACCGCCGCGCAGACAGAGACGCCATCCATGACTCAGTTCCTCCTGTTGGCCCAGGCACCCGAGGGGCAACCGCAGCAGATGCCCGGCGGCTCGCTGCTGCCCCTGTTCGTGATCGGGGCGGTGGTCCTGTTCCTCATGGTCGTGGTGTTCCCGGCCCAGCGGCGGCAGAAGAAGGAACAGGAACAGTTGGTCGCGACCCTCAAGCGCGGGACCAAGGTGCTGACCAACGCGGGCATCGTCGCCACCGTCGTCACGGTGAAGGACGGTGAGGACGAGATCGTGATCCGCTCCGAGGACACCAAGCTGCGGATCAAGCGGAGCGTCGTCGTGCAGGTCCTCGGCTCGGACGAGGCCGAAGCGGCCAAATCGTAACTCGGAACGCGGACCCGGAACGCGGAATTAGAACCCAGACCCCGTCCACCGGGCGCGGGTACTGGATAGGAAACGGAACGCCATGCAACGGAACTTCACCCGCGGGCTTCTGATCTGCCTGCTCCCGTGCCTCGTGGCCGCCGTGTTCGCGGCGCCCGTCCGGTTGGAGCAAACCGCCGACGGGGGCCGGGAACTCCGGTTCGGCCTGTCCCGGTACCGGCTGGGGATCGACCTCGCCGGCGGCACGATCCTCGTTTACGAGATCAACCTCGAGCGCACCAAGCAGCGCAAAGAGGCGCTCGGCGACGGGACCGCCTCCGCCGCCCCGCAGCCGGGCGCGCGGGCCGAGGGGCTCACCTCCGAGGAGATGAACAACCTCGCGGCCCAGATCAAGCGCCGGATCGACCCCACCGACATCAAGAACGTCACCGTGCGGCCGCTCGGCAACAGCCGGGTCGAGATCATCCTGCCCACCGGCGGCTCGGCCACCGGCGGGCGCGCGAACCTCTCGAAAGAAGACATCGAGGACGTGAAGCGGCTCA
>DASWYH010000582.1:0-5157 GCA_036405095.1 Gemmata sp.
CTCCAGCGGGGCCGGGGTTGGTGAGCCCGCTCAGGTTCGGAATCAGGTGCCACAGGCGGCCGAGTGCGGGACGGGCCGCGGGCCGTTCCTATTGAGGGCCAATCAGCACGTTCCGGCCCGGATCGAGTGCGTGGGGCCGGGGCACCTCCGCGCGAGGGTGTCGAGTCGGTAAACTTCGCTTACGTTGACCTAACGAAGAGCCCCCGCGACCGACTGGAAGCGCAGCTGGCGGCTGGAAACGAGACAGCCGCCGGCGAGGAACTCGACTCCATCCAGGCCCCGTCGGCCGGGCTGTGGCGGCCACGGACCGGCCGACGGGGCGCGACTGACAACAGCTCGCCAGAGCGCCACTCAACTGATCGGACCCATGAACCTCAGTTACAACACCAGTTATCCGGGGATCGATGACCTGCGCGAGGGCGCGCGGCGCCGGACCCCGCGGTTCGCGTTCGAGTACCTCGACGGCGGGTGCAACGAGGACGTGAACCTGCGCAAGAACACCACCGACTTGCGCCAGGTCGAATTGAAGCCGTACTACCTGACCCCGCACGTCCCGCCGGTTCTGAAGACCGAGCTGTTCGGTCACGAGTACGCCGCGCCGTTCGGGATCGCTCCCATCGGCCTTCAGGGGCTGATCTGGCCGGGCGCGCCCGAGATACTCGCGCGGGCCGCGGTCGAACACAACGTCCCGTTCATCCTGAGCACCGTCACCACGGCGAGCATCGAGAAGATCGGCGAGATCACGGGCGGGAAGTTCTGGTATCAGGTGTACCACCCGACCGAACCGGCGGTCCGCGACGACCTGCTGGACCGGGCCGCCGCCGCCGGGTGCAAGACGCTGGTGCTCTTGTGCGACGTGCCCACGTTCGGGTTCCGCCCGCGCGACATCCGCAACGGGCTCGCCATGCCGCCCCGTATGACCCTGCGGAACATCCTTCAGATCATGGGGAAGCCGAACTGGGCGGTCCGCACCCTGCTGAACGGGGCGCCGCACTTCGCGACGATGGCGAAGTACATGCCCAAAGGGCTGAACATGAAGCAGCTCGGCGCGTACATGAACGCGACCTTCTCCGGCCGGCTGAGCGACTCGCGCATCGGCCCGCTCCGCGACCGCTGGAAGGGCAACCTGGTACTCAAGGGCGTGGCGAGCGAGGAAGACACGGAGACCGCGGTGCGGCTGGGGTTCGACGGGATCATCGTGTCGAACCACGGCGGGCGGCAACTCGACGCGGGCGAATCGACGATCCGCTCGCTGCTCGCCATCGCGGCCAAGTACCGCGGCAAGATCAAGCTCATGATCGACAGCGGGCTGCAAACCGGGCCGGACATCGCCCGCGCGCTGGCGTGTGATGCCGATTTCACGTTCCTGGGCCGCACGTTCATGTATTCGGTGGCCGCGCTCGGCAAAGCGGGCGGCCAGCACGCGATCGCCATGCTCAAGGTGCAACTGACACAGGTGATGGACCAGTTGTGCTGCCACCGGGTTGCTGACCTGCGCAACCACCTGCTGCGGAAGCCCGCGTGACGCGGTCGGAGCACTGGATCGCCCGATCGGAGCGCTGCGGCGGCTCCGTTCGGGCGTGTCACTTCTTCCCGGATTTTCCGGGCTTGCGCAGATCGTCCAGATTCGCCTGACAGTACGGACAGCCGATGGTTTTGAGGTGGAACTCGATGTAGTCGTGCAGTTCCGGGTCGCCGGCGCCGAGCAGGAAACCGCCGAGCTGATCGCGGGTGACACAACTGATGCGCTCGCGGCGCCAGATCGCCCCCACGGTGTGCTCCCCGCGGTCCTCCAGTTCGATCACTTCTTTATAAACGGCACGTAGTTGCGCGGATTCCCGGAGCGCCTTTTCGACCGCCGCGAGTTCCGCGTCGGGCAGCGCGTCGTGCAGGTAATCGCGCAGCATCTGCTGGGTAATCGCGGACATGGGGGGGCTCGCGGAACGTTTGCCCATCAGTATAGCGGTTGCGCGGCGCGGGTCGAATGTGAAGTTTGAACCCGCAAGAACTCCGTGCCTACGGGCCAATCCGCCGCCACTGGTATGGCCGAACTTATCGTTATAACCGGCCCATTCGATTCCCCTTCGGGCCATTTCTGTGCTAGGTTGTGCCCTTTCTGCCGTTTACTCCGGTTGGGTGAGTGGGTACAACTATTTCGGGTGCAATGACTGCACCTCCCGCGCCGGTGCTGCCGATTACAGAAGTGGTTCCGTCCCCCCCTCCAGTTGAGACGCCTCATGAAGCTCCGCTTACTTGTGGCGGCGTTCGCGATCGCCGGTTTTGTGAACCTGTCGCCTCGCGCATCTGCCGAGTTGGTCACCCTGAACTACCAGGGGCAGACCACCATGCCGGGCAATCCGACGCTCGGGGTCACGCTGAACGGCACGAATTATACGAACACGAGCGTCGGCCCGTTCTACTGGAGCCAGAACCAGCTCCCGGTAAACGGGAACTTCCCGCCGCCGGTTGCCACGTTCTGCATCGAACTTGCGGCCAACCAGCCGCTCCCGTCGATCGGCTCGAACGTTGTGTTCGACGTCGTCTCCCCGGCCGCGGCGCCGACAATCGGTAACGACCCGCTGAAGGTCGCCGCGATCAGTGAGTTGTACGGTCGGTACTTCCAGACCGCGTGGCTCGATAAGAACACGTTCCACGGTTCCGTCGAATCGGCCGCGTTCCAGTTGGCCCTTTGGGAGCTGGTGTACGACGGCGCGGCCAGCAAGAACCTGGCGACCGGGAACTTCTTGGCGACCGGCCTGGGCTCTTACACCACGACCGCTCAGAGCATGTTGGACAGCCTGAACGGGAGCAACGCCTTCGCAACGAACTTGGGCGGGTACGAGTTGGTGGCGCTCCTGGCCCCGGCTACGACGGACCCGACGAAGGCTCAGGACCAAGTCCAGGACCAGATCACCTTGCGCCCGAAGGCGGTTCCGGCCCCGCCCGCGTTACTGCTCGCGGGCATCGGCGGGCTGGCCCTCCTGGGCCGCGCCCGGCTCACCCGCCGCCCGACCGCGGCGGTCTGAAAGCACAAGTCGAAATGAGAAACGCGAGCACCCCGCACGAAATCGTGCGGGGTGCTCGCGTTTTGGGGTTAAACGGCCGACGCACCGCGCGCTGATCCGAACCGGACAATTGATCGGGAACGCAAATGAGTTTACCATTCGCTCAAACGATTCCAACGCTCACGGCTCACACCCCATGCCGCCCGAATCACGCGCCGTCAAACCGAAACCGAAACCGTCGATCTGGTGGCGCCCGTTAAAGATCGACGGCTGGGGCTTGTTCAAGGCCGCCGTTCAGGTCGTCAAGTCGCTCTCGGCCAAGCAGTACGACGCGGCCGTCAAAGACGCGCTCGCCGTTCTGGAAACGGTCAAGTTCAAAGAAAACGACGCGCACCTGGCCTGGGCGCTGGTTTACACGGCGATGACCAAAGCCATCGCAAACCTGCTCCGCTCCGTGCGCGACGAGACGAGCGCTCATGTCTTTGAGCGGTTCGCGGCTCAGTGCGCGCGTCTGGATCAGGAACTGAACGCGAACGAAACGGCAATCGACAAAGCGTTCTTCGATCACCCCGGTTGGTCGCAATACGTCCGCGAGGTCACGAACAAGGTGCGCGCCGGGTTGATCGCGTCCGAACTGGACGAGGGCAGCGCGGACACGATCGCCCGGACGCTCCCGCAGCAGTTCACGCTCGCCCTCGATCGCGAGTGGCTTCGGGACAAAGAGCGATACGCGAAGCTGTTGCCGGAGAACCGGCGCACACCCTTTTCGTCCGCGGCGGATCACGAAGACCACTGGACCGTCTACGCCGGGTGGCTCGAAGACGAGGCCGATCGTCGGGTGTTCGACGAGGACTTCGGGCTCTCGCGCGTGTACATCCCGCTCCGCGCGTATGTCGAAACGCTCGACCGAAGCGGCCCGAAGCGGACCGTCGGGCTGGTCGAGGAGATGCTCGATGCCTGGTTGGAGGCCGCGCGGACGAACGACGCCATCCGGATCGTCGAGGGCGACCCGGGCGCGGGGAAATCTTCACTCGCCCGGCGGTTCGCAGCGACTCGGTTCGGGCACCAAGCCGCCGGGCAGTGGTGGCGCGCGGTGTATGTGCCGCTCCACGACGAAGCATTCGCCCTCGGGAGGTCGATCGAAGAGGCCGCAGCCATCTTCACTCAGCGGGTTTCCGACACGAAACTCGTTCCGCTCGACCGGAACGCCCCGCACGGCACGCTACTCATCCTCGATGGTCTGGACGAACTGGCACGGGGCGGGCAATTCGGTCGGGACACCATTCGCGCGTTTATGAGTCAGGTCACCGCGCTTCTGAAAGCGTGGAACGACCGCGACAGCGCCCGGTTGCTTGTGCTCATCTGTGGGCGTCCGGTGGCCGTTGGTGAGATCAAGGCCGAAGTTCGGGCCGATGAAGCGGTGCTGAACCTGCTGCCGTTCCTCGTGAATCCGGTCACGTTACCCGAGTGGTCCACGTTCCCCGGAACGTGTTCCGATCCCCAAAAGCTACTCGAAGCCGATCAGCGAAAGGACTGGTACGAGGCGTATTCCAGTGCCCGCGGGCTGACCAACGGAGCCGAACTGTACGCGAAGATCCAAAAGCGCGAAGACTTGGCCACCGTGACAGCGCAACCGCTCCTGAATTACCTGATCGCCTTCCTGACGCGCGAGGAAGAGACCGGCGAGTTGCCCGCGAACCTCTGTGGCGTGTACGAGGCGCTACTTCATAAAGTGTGGCAGCGCCGCTGGGACCGCGGCCAGGTGCCCGCAATCGGCCAAATGCCCTTTGAGCCGTTTTGCCAGCTCCTGGAGACGATCGCGCTGACCGCGTGGCACTCGGGCAATGCGCGCAGTATTCGGGTGGGGGAAGTCGAGGACCATCTCACAGACGCTCAGAAGCGGCAACTCGAAGCGCTGGAAAAGGACGTGAAAGCCGGTGTGTTGCGGCTGCTGTTCGCGTTCTTCCTCCGGCCCGGAGTGGCTGACCGCGCCGGGCAAACCTACGAGTTCACCCACAAGACGTTCTCCGAGTACCTCGTCGCTCGTCGCTTGGTCCGCGAGATCGACACGCTGGCAAAAGATTGGAAGGAGTCGGCCGGCGGGCGCGGCTGGAAAGACGAGTCTCGGTTGCAGGATTGGGTGGAACTGTTC
>DASWYH010000583.1:0-3274 GCA_036405095.1 Gemmata sp.
AGAATTTGCACACCGAACAGGCCGCGCGGCTCGGCGAGCTCCAGCAGGTCGCCGTCGCGATGGCCGTGACCATCGCCACCCGGTTGCTCCACGAGCAAATCGAGAGCGGCACGTTCGCAATTGAGAACAAGGTCCGCGACATGATCGCGCAGCTCGGCGGGGACGCGGCCGTTACGGTCCGCTTGAACCCGGCCGACCTCGCCCTGCTCACCACCCGCCTCGGCGGGCAGCCGCTGTCCGACGACTACTCCGACCCCCGGTTCGTGGCCGACCCGAGCCTCGGGCGCGGGGACTGCCAGGTGGAAGGGCGCGAGTCCATGCTCCTCTCGGACGTGACCCGCGAACTCGAAGACATTCGTGACGATCTTTTACGGAGAGTGAAGAATGCTCGGTCTTGATATGTCCGCCCTGAACCGCAGCATCACCCAGACCCCGCTGTACCAGATGGGCGGGCGGCTCCGGAGCGTCACCGGGCGGATGACGTGCGCGATCCCGGCCGCGGTGGGCGACCACTGCGCGATCCTGCCCCGCGACGGGGAGCCGGTGCTCGCCGAGGTGATCGGGTTCGAGAACGACCTCGCGTACCTGGTCCCGTTCGACACCGCCGAGAACCTGCAACCGGGGATGGCGGTGCTGCGGAAGGGCCGCGGCGCGGTGGTCCCGACGGGCAAGAACCTGCTGGGCCGGGTGATCGACGGGCTCGGGCGCCCGCTCGACGGGAAGGGGCCGCTGGTCGATTGCCCGCTCAAGCCGGTCAACCGCCCGGCCCCGCCGGCGATGGAGCGCCAGCGGATCCGCGCCCCGTTCGTCACCGGCATCCGGGCCATCGACAGCGTCCTCACCTGCGGGGGCGGCCAGCGGGTCGGCATCTTCGCCGGGTCCGGGGTCGGCAAGAGCACCCTCCTCGGCGAGGTCGCCAAGGGCTCCCAGGCCGACGTGAACGTGATCGCCCTCATCGGCGAGCGCGGGCGCGAGGTGGCCCCGTTCCTCGAAGACGTGCTCGGGCCGGAGGGCCTGGCCCGCTCCGTGGTCATCGTCGCCACCTGCGAGCAGACCCCGCTCATGCGGGTCCGCGCGGCGCAATCGGCCATCGCCATCGCGGACTACTTCCGCAGCGAGGACCAGCACGTCCTGTTCGTGATCGACAGCCTCACCCGGCTCGCGCTGGCGCAGCGCGAACTGGGCCTGCTCCTCGGCGAGCCCCCCAGCAGCCGCGGGTACACCCCGAGCGTGTTCCAGACGCTCGCGAACACCGTGGAGCGCCTGGGGAACGCGGCCGTCGGCGGGATCACCGCGCTGCTGACCGTGCTCGTGGACGGCGGCGACATGGACGAGCCGATCGCCGACTACGTGCGGGGCCTCGTGGACGGCCACATCGTTCTGGACCGCAAGATCGCCGAGCGCGGGTTCTACCCGGCCATCGATGTGGCCCGCAGCATCAGCCGGGTGGCGGTCGATGTGGTGGACAAGGAGTTCGCGAAGGCGGCCCGCAAGGTGCGCGCGATCCTCGCCACCCACGCCGACGTGCAAGACCTGATCCGCATCGGCGCCTACGTCCGCGGGTCCAGCCCGCAGGTCGATAAGGCCATCGAGCTGATGCCGCTGGTCGAGAAGTTCCTGAAGCAGGACGTGGGCGAGCGGTCCACGTTCGAGAGCACCCGGGCCGGTCTGTTCCAGATCGCCGCCGCGTGGCCGTACTAGATCGTCATGCGGTCGGAAATCGTAAGGTCGGGAATCGTCAGGCCGTGTTCCCGGCCTCACGCCCCCGGCGGCGCCGAAGGCAGCTTGACACAACCCCGCCAGTTCGCCATAACCCCGGCACCAACGGAGGTGCCCCGCCGTGAAACGATTTGAGTTCTCCCTGGACCGCCTGCTCCGGGTCAAGAAGCAGCTCGAACGCCTCGCCGAACTCGAACAGCAGCGCGCGCAGGAGGCCACCGAGCGGGCCCGGGCCACGCTCCAGGGGCTCCGCGACCAGCTCGACCGCATTTCCGACCGGATCTCGGCGTCCGTGGGCCGGGTGATGGCGCCCCAACAATGGGCCTCCGCATCCGGAATGGCCGAGCGCGTCGGGGTCTCCATTCGTGAGTCCGAACAAGAGGTCCAGGCCGCCGAACAGCGGCTGATCGCCGCCGCACAGGAGCGGGCACAACTGGCCACCGAGGTCGAGGCCCTCTCGACGCTCCGCCGCCAGCAAGCGGAAAAGTGGCAGCTCGAAGCCCAGAAGTACGACCAGAACCAGCTCGACGAAATGATCCAGCAGCGGCGCCAGGCGGCCCCGAGCGCCCCGGCGGTCGCACTCTATCAGGCCGAACCCGCCGCGTAATCGTCTCAAATAAGAGCCGCCACACGGAACCCGGTGGCACATCCGTTGCTGCTCATCTGAAGTTCAGTCGTTTCGAGTGGTCAGTAGTCCGTGCTCAGTGCGGAGTGAAGAGCGTTCCGTGTGCCCTTCAAACTCCGGTGCCTGCTCCTCGTCTGTTCGGCCCACTTACAACGGACCACTGACTACTTGAAACTACTGAAATTGCTCCCCGGGTGGCGCAGCGCCACCCGGGGGAACGGGAACGCGAACCCGCACCCGTGCGAACGGGAACGCGGACCGGACCGGCAAGCACAACGGGAGGGGCCAGGGGGAACAGGTTCTTCACATTCGCCCCCGCGGCGGTGGGGAGCTGGGAACCGGTTGACGTTGTCCCGCGGCCGAGGAGTTGCTACGCGAGGCTTCACCGCGGTCGGCGGAGGTTCGCGACCGGTCGCCCGCACAGCCGGGCCCCACGGCCGCTAAAATGTACAAGTACCCGTGCGGAGACGCGCAATGAAGAACCTGCTGGTCCTGGGCGCAATCGCCCTCCTCCTGTTCTCACTCTCGGCCGCACTGTCGCTGTGGCTGAACCAGTCGAAACAGGAAACCGCACAGACCGACAAAGCCACGCCCGACAAGAAGGACGACGGGAAGGCGATCCCGCCGAAAAACGGCGCGGCCCATGAGTCCCCGAAAGAGCCGGAGAAGAAGATCCCGAACATCGCCCCGCCCTCGGCCGGGAGCCCGGAAGCCGGCGTCCGCGATCAGCAGGAGAAGCTCGAACGCAAGGCGCTCCAGATTTCGCTCGTGTTGGCCGACGTTCAGGCGCAGCGGGAGGCCACCGACATGCTCCTCAAGCAAGTGACCGCGGAGTTCAAGAGCGCCGCCCTGGCGCCCCCGGCCGGCCCCAGCCCGGAGCAGCTCCGCAAGAGCCAGGAAGAGGCGCTCAAGAACGAGCGCCTGAACCTG
>DASWYH010000584.1:0-1873 GCA_036405095.1 Gemmata sp.
GGCTCTTCGCGGCCCGCCCCAACGGGAGCTTCCGTGCCCCGCCCGGCGCGTTCGGCACCCTCGCGCGGGTGTCTGTGCCGACCGGGTCCGTGTTCGTCTATACCTCCGAGTTCGACGAGCGCTGGGTCTTCGGGACCGGGGGCCAGTTGACCGCGATCATTGACCGCAACGGGCTCGCGACTACGTTCGGCTACACCGACGGCCTCCTGACCGCGATCGCGACCACGGATGGCAACACGGTAACCGTCGGCACGGCAACGGTCGAGTACAACCGGTACGTCCGGTTCGCGGAGTCCTCCGGGCGAACGGTCGATTTGAACATCTTGCTGCCGATCGTCGAGGGACCGACGTGGCTCCAGGCGATCTCGGATGCGGGGGGCACCCGCACGTTCACGGGCGGCGCGTTCGTCACGGGCGAGGTGTGGGGCGCGCAGCAGACCCAGTACGGGTACGCGCCCAGCCAGATGGCAACGGGGTTCGTACTGGGGGCGCCCGGCACCAACCAGTCCGCGTACGCGGTTCAGCCGGCCGCCGAGTGGGGGCTGCACTCGGGACGCCCGTGGGCCCCGCCGTTCGTGGCCGGGCCGCTGGTCGGCGGGGTCCGGGACCCGTTGGCCCACCCGACCTCGTACGCGCTCGATCCACTCGGCCGCACCGGGGCCACCACGTTCGCCGACGGCACGTCCACCATCGCCCTGCGGGACGCGAACGGGCTGGTGACCCAGTTCACCGACGAGCGCCAGTTCACCACCGGATACCGGTACGACGCCCGCGGGCACATGACCCTGGTGTCGCACCCCGACGGGGGCCGCAAGTCGTTCGGGTACGCGCGCCGCACCGGCGATCTGCTGTGGGCGGCCGACAGCTACCAGCAGAAGACCGTCTACGGGTACGACCGGGACGGGAACCTGACCTCGGTTCGCGACCGGCTCGGGAACGTGACCAAGTACACGTACTACGACGGCGACCTGCGAGGGCTGGTGAAGACGGTTATCGACCCGCGCAGTGAGGCCTGGGTCACAACGTACGCCTACGACGGGGGGCGGCGGCTGGCGACCGTGACCGACCCGTACAGCAACCCGACCGTCTACACTTACGACTCGAGCGGGTTCGGGAACGTGACCCAGGTCACGGATGCCGCGGGCCGGAAAACCGTGACGCAGTACGACGGGCTGAACCGGGTGCGGGGCGTGGTGGACGTGTACGGGGCGGCGACCGCCTGGACGTACGACCCGCAGGGGCGGGTGCTCACCGCCACGGACCCCTACGGCGTCACCACCAAACACGAGTACGATTCGCGGGGCCTGCTCACAAAGGCCACCGAGGCCTTCGGTAACCCCCTGGCCCGCACCACGTGGTACGACTACGACGCGGCCGGGAACCGCGTCGTCGAATGGGACCCGCGCGCGTACGACACGGGCGGGGGCACCGGCTCCGGCGAGCCGTTCTGGACCAAGACGGTGACCGCCTACGACAGCCGGAACCGCGCGACGTTGACGACCGCGGGCGCGGCCTACAGCGCGTTCGATCTGTTCGCCAAGTCCGGCCCCCCCGACCTCGGCGCGCTCGCGCGAACCACCCGGCTCGGGTACGATACCGCCGGAAACGTGATCTGGGTGGAGACCAGCCCGAGTTACGCGGACGCCGGGACATTTGGTTACCCGGCGTACCGGGACACGTTCGCGTACGACCCGGTGGGCCGGGTCACGAGGGCGACGACGGGGCTGGTCGGCACCCGCACGGGGCCCAACCCGGAAGCGGGGTGGACCGACTCCAAGGCCCCGGGGCGGAGTACCGCGACGGTGTACGACCGGAACGGGAACGCGTGGTGGACACAGGCGAGCGACGGGACCGTGACCGTGACCGCGTTCGA
>DASWYH010000585.1:0-3293 GCA_036405095.1 Gemmata sp.
GGGAGAATCGCGGCCCTCAAATGAGGGCGCGACGTGCTCCCGAGAAGAAACGTTTGCGGTCGCGCGGGAACCGACCGCGCGCAAGCACCCCTTCCCTTCAGGGAGGGGGTCGGTTCTTCGGCCGGCGGCGGGCACTTCCCTCTTGCTCTGACCAGAAACTACTTGTCAAGCGGCGCCCGGTGCGGATAATTCAATACGGGAACGTCACTCACATTGAGGCCCGATTATGTGTGCCCGCACCCTCGCCGCTGTCGCCCTGCTCGGGCTCGCCGGCCCCGCCGCCCGCGCGGCCGACCCGCCCCCGTGCGCCATCGACCAGCTCGACAAGTCCTGGAACCTCGCGCTCCGGTCCGTGGCGGTCGCGGACGGGCGCACACCCTTTCAAGCCGCGACCAAGGACGTTCAGGTGACGCTCGCGTTCACCAAGGACGTCGAGGACGTGACGGCGATCCGGACCGCGTTCGAGGGCCAGGTCGTGCGCGTGGCCCCGAAGGAGCAGCCGCTCCGCGCCGTGTTCTACTTCTTCGACAAGGACAACGTGGTGGTCGCGAAGGCGTTCGTGGAGCACCGGGACGGCGAGATCACCGGCCAGACGCACGACGCCTTCCGGGTCACCACCCAGCTCGACCCGGCCACCTTCGCCAAGGTGAAGCGGATCGAGCTGCGGCCCTCGAAGCGCGCGAAGTGAGTGCCCCCCCGATCGCGCGTGTTTTCGCTTCACAATCCGAATGCGCTCGATTAACGTCTTTTGAAGGGGGGCGCACCGCGCGCCCCCCCCCGCCCGCACTCGTTTCAGGGGCACCTGGAATGCGAATCGCAGCACTGTCTTCGGCCCTTCTGCTTGGCGCCACGGCCCTCGCGGCCCCGGTCCCGAAGGGCGCCCCCACAAGCGCTCTCCCACCCGCGAACGCGGCCGTCCCGGGCGTCCTCGTTCTGCGCCCCACCGATGAGGGCAAGATCAAGGTGACCGTGTTGAAGACGGAGAAGCAGAGGGTTCAGTTGCTGGTCGCGGGCGCCCCCGGCGGCGCCGCCCCCCCGCAACCCGTCGTGCAGGAAGTTAACGTGCGGGTGCCCACCGAGGTGGACCTGTCCGAGGTCAAGGAGCTGAAGGTTTACAACACCGCCGGGAAGGAAGTGCCGAAGGACGACGCGCTGAAGGCGCTTGCGAAGGGCGGCGTGGTGGTCATCTCCGGCGACGGCAAGCCCGTGGACCCGGGCTACCTCGCGGCGTTCCGCGAAGGGACCCTGGTGCTCGTCGCCCCCGACCTCGTGACCGAGGCGCGGGCCATTGGCGAGTTCCGGTTCCGCGGCGTGGCGGTCCCGCCGATCGCGCTCCCCGGCGCCGCCCCGGCCCCGGCCCTGCCCCCGCCCCCGGTCAAGGCGCCCGCTCCGCCCAAGTGAGCCGTTCGGGCCGCGTGACCTGATGCGGCGCCCGGCCGACAATCCGACACGAGCCCCCCCGGGTGCGCATGCGACCCGGGGCTGAGAGATGCAACCCCTTCGGGGTAGAAGACCACGGGTTTGTACCCCGAAGGGGTTCCATCTCTTAGCCCAGGGTCGCGGAACGCGCACCCGGGGGGGACGTTGTACCCCGAAGGGGTTCCATCCCAAAGCCCCGGGTGCGTATCCGCGACCCGGGGGAGAGCGGCGGTACGAATCGGACCGCGCCGGTTCGACCTGATATCGAGGCCGCGGGGCCTGTGCCCCCGGCCTCGCGCCGTTTGGTGCGCGCCCATTTCCTCGTGCGACACACGAACCTGCCACGAACCTGCCGCGGCCCCCCCGCGTCCCTCTCCGGAACCGGTGGGCGCAAAGGGGAATGTCGATTGCGGTCTCCCCCTCGGATGCGTATTGTGATCTCACCATAGCCGCGGCGCGCCCCCGAAGCCGGTACGCACGGGGCGCAGACGGTGCCTTTTGCGATGAGACGCACCCTTCCGGGCGTGGCTCGCCGGGAAATGCGACCTGTCCGCGGGCGCGTGTATCAGCAGCGTGTCATTCCTTTGTGGCACAGGCGTTTCTGTCGGTGCGTGCTCATCGGTTTTCGGCACCAGAAGGCGCCGACCACCAACAGTGAACGCAGCCAGCGCCACGGGCCTCCGCTCGGTTGGGGATTTCACCGCACCGACATTCCGGCCCGCACGGATTTGCGGTACGAATCCCCTAGCCGGAAATCCCGAACGCGGGAACAGGTGCGACGCGCAACATGCGTGCCGGCCGAGCGGGAACCGTAACGGATCGGGACGGGAAACTCGGGTTTAATCCCGGACGGGCGACCATTGGTAGCGCGGGGCGCACGCCCCGGCTTCCGGGTCGCGGCCGGGTTCACGCATCAGGATCGTTCGCATGCCCATCAAGGTGTCTTGTGGCAGTTGTTCCGCGAGCCTGTCGGCGCCCGACAGCGCGGCCGGGAAAAAGGTGAAGTGCCCCAAGTGTCAGGCGGTGCTGGCCGTTCCCGCGCCGGAACCCGAGTGGCCGAAGTTCGAGGTGGTCGAACCCGAGGAGCTGCCCCCGCTCCGGAAGCCGGTCCGGGCCGAGACAGGCGACGACGCCCCGGCGAAGGTGGAGCGCGAGGACCGGCCCGCGCGCCCGAAACTGGTGGCGCGCCGCGATGACGACGAGGACGACCGCCCGCGGAAGCGCCGCGATTACGACGACGAGGACGACGACCGCCCGCGCGCGCGGAAGCGTCGGGATTACGACGACGACGAGGACGACGACCGCCCGCGTAAGCGCCGCGATTACGACGACTACGAGCCACGCCGCAAGGGTCCCGGTGGGGACGTCAAGCGGAAGCGGAAGCGGAAGAGCGGCGGCAACCCGCTGGCGTGGCTGAGTTCGGGCGGCGGCTTCGGCATCACGGTGGCGATCGTGGGCGGGCTCTGGGTGCTCGGTCTGGGTATCGGCCTGGTTGTCCCGCCGGTCTTCATTCTGCCAGTGATCCTGGGCTGGTTGGTGTCGCTCGCGGGCAGCATCTGGTTCCTGATCATCGCGTTCTCGGACGATGTCATGCAGGGCCTGATGTGCATGTTCGTCCCCATTTACAGCCTGATCTATCTTGCGAACAACTGGGACACGTGTCGGAATTCGTTCCTGGTGCAACTGGGTGGGTGGATCATGATCTTCGTCACGATTGCTGTCGCGGGCTTTTGACGGCGTGTTGCGTTCCCCTCGCCCGCACCGCTCTGCGGGACGATGGCGATCGGCGTTTACCCTCCCCCCACCCCCTCCCCTGAGAAGGGAGGGGGAGAGAAGTCGACCTACCCCCCGGCCCCCTCCCTGAAGGGAAGGGG